>CALABM010000186.1 GCA_937885815.1 uncultured Verrucomicrobiales bacterium
CTGCTTGCGCTCCTGAGCGTCGGGAACGTAGTTGGGGTCGATCTTGACCACATTGTAGCCGCCCTTGCGCTTGGCCTTCAGAATGGCCAGAGCCTCCTCGGTGTAGCCGGGGGCGATGACGCCGTCGGAAACCTCGGGAGCGATCAGCTTGGCGGTCATCTCGTCGCAGACATCGGACAGAGCGACCCAGTCGCCGAAGGAGCACAGACGGTCAGCGCCGCGGGCGCGGATGTAAGCGCAGGCGATGGGGGACAGCTCGCCCTCGGGAGCCAGATAGATCTTGCGCTCCACGTCGGTCAGGGGCTGACCAAGAGCGGCGCCGGCACCATGATTATCACCGGCAGCTCTGCAGCCTCCTCCTTGGCAATAACCGCGGGCGAGCTCCACATAAGCGGCGCCACCATGGAAGCCACCGGCGTAAGCGGTGATGGCACTCTGGTGCTGGGTGCGGACTCCACCTTCACAAATGGTGCAACCATTTCCTCCGCTCTTAACCTCGGCGGCTACAGCCTGACCGGCGACATCACAGCAAACGGCGCCATCACCTCCGGAGGCGGTGCCATTATTGGGAATCTCACCCTTGGTGATTCGGCCACTGCCACGGACACAATTTCCGCCGACAGCATCACCATAGGCACCTATACCAACACTGCCGGCATAGCTGCTACCGGTGACATCATTGTGGGCACCTCGCTGACCTCCACCGGGGATATCACAGCAAGCTCCATTACCGGTGAAGGTGATGTGAGCATCAACGGCGGCACCATCACCCTGAGTGACTCTCTGTCAGCCACCGGTGAAATCTCCATTTCCAACGCCACACTCGCAGGCACATGGGATGCCGCAGATGCCACACTCGGCGCAGGCAACATCGTAACCGGCGAAATCGCCCTTAATGGTGCCACCATTAACGGCCTCATCTCCAACACCGGCACCGTTTCCCTCACAGGTGATATCAACGTAGGCGTGGCAGGTGTGAATAACGATGCCACCTATACTCATGGTTCCCTCAGCAGCGAAACAGGTAACGGCTTCCAGTCCGGTTCCACTTCCTATGCCATCATCAGCGGTGGCACCAGCAGCGCTACGGATGTAAATTGGACCATCGGCGGCATGGAAGCAGTAGGAACAACCTCATACGAAGACGGCACCCTTGTGGTCCGGACGGAGAATGACACGACAATCTACTGGGTAAACTCCGGCACCGTGGAATACAACGGCAGCAGTGCCACCTGCAATAGCGAAAGCGTCAACCTGACAAATGACACAGAATACATCACTATCAACGGCGGCACACTGAAGATTACAGGCACCGTATCAGACAACGTAGCCATTACCGCCACGGCCACCGGCGGTACTATTGACATCTCCGAGGCTCAGTCCCTCAGCCAGAATTCTCTCGGCACCCTTCAGGGCAGCACCACGCTGGCCGGCAGCGGCACCTATGAGATTTCCACCGGCACCGCCTTGGCTGATAACCTCAGTGTGGGCAGCGGCTGGACCGGTAGCATCGTACTGGGCAACATTCAGGGCGACACCATCGATCTCAGCGCACTGACAAACGGCGCCAACTCCTCCCTGTATGCAGACACTATTGCATGCTCAGGCCTCACCGTTGGTGGCAATCTCGAGATTGGCACTTCGCTGACGCTCGGTGCTGTGGCCACGGATATCATCTCCATCGGTGGCAAGCTGACGGGCCAGTTTGATGTGGCCATTGACGATGCCCTGTTCAGTGATGTTATCACTTCCGGCTTGAGCGGCACCATCCAGCTGGGCACCATCGGCGGTGATACCACAGGGCTTGACCTCACCCTGAACGGCAACTCTTCCTACAGCCTCGGTGAATCCACCTATTACCTGAGCGTGACGGATGGCAAGCTGGAACTGAAGGGCCAAGTAGGCGGCTCCGTATGGAACGAAACATCCGCCCCGGCCGGAACAGCGTGGATTAGCACAGAACAAGCTCAGGAATCCTTCGGCGATTCCACCCTCGCTGAGGATGCTTGGCTGGGCGCAGTCCCGGAAAATGGTGAAACAGCTAACCTGATAGGCTCCGGCGACCAGACTGCAACCGTTCTGGGCGAAGTAACCCCCGGCCACGTGCGTGTGGACGTAGACGGCAGCTTCACACTCGTGGACGGTCAGGACCCGGCCGTTGATGCAGCTTCCGCCATCAGCGCCACAGGCCGCCTCAATATCACAAACGGCAAGCTTGTGCTGGGCGTAAGCTCCATCACCTTCGCCGGTGATAATGCTCCCAAGTCTGCTGATGATAATAGTCTCGTTGCCTCCAGCATTGAGGCCAGTGGCGAGCTCGTAGTCGGCCTCGGAGCCACAGCCACCAACCGCACGGAGGCCACCATCATGGGCGGCCTGCACAACTATGGCAGCACCACCATTACAGATATGGGCACGCTGTACGTGGCGGACGGCACACTGAACAATACCAACACACTGAGCATCGCGGGTACAACCACGGATGAAGATACCACAGCACGCCTGTTTGCTGAGAAGCTTAGCAACAGCGGCAAGGTCAGCGTAGATAGTGCCATCGCCATCATTGGTAATAGCATCTCCACCTTCGCTCTGACGGAAGAGCTGGACGTGCTTAATAACAGCGGCACCTACGAAATCACAGGCGGCGGCAGCACCAGCGTGTACGGCAATGTTACTAACACCGGCACCATCACCGTGAATGACGGCGTGCTTGATGTCTTTGGTGATGTGGATAGCACCGGCGGCAGCCTCGTCCTGCAGAAGGGTGAAATCAACATCTCCGGCAGCCTCACCGGCACCAACCTCAATACCGTGGGTAAAGATGTTGACCTGAGCATCGGCAGCTACACTGATACCGACTCCATCACTGTGGATGGCTCACTCACCTTCACCGGTGATAGCGCTATCACCGAAATCTGCCTCGGCAAGGGTACGCTTACCGTGGACGGCAACACCCTCACAACAGGCGAGCTGGCTTATGGCGAGCTGACCACGGAGTCCCCCGCTCAGGTAGCCTTGGTGAATGGCGGCAGCCTTACCGGAAAAGCCGGCGCCCCCATACTCATCACGGTGGGCAACAGCGCAGAAAGCCTGAACACGGCCCTGGAGAGCACGGATTCCTTAAGCTTCAGCCTGATTAACGGCGAGACTGATGAGTTCGGTTACAGCCTGGATGACACCTTCGAGCAGAGCCTCCTTCGCGCGGCTAACAAGGCAGAGCTTCTGGCTGAGGGTACAACCCTGTGCCTGAACCTGCGCGGCCAGACTGAGGATGAGCTGACTTGGAACACCTCTGAGGATGATTCCGTAGGCGGTCTGCACATCGTTGGCGCCAATAACGCCCCCTACTATGGTTACGAGACACTCAGCACCATCAAACATGTGAATGTGGATGCTGACCACACCATTGACCTCACCGGCGTGGCACCTGATAGCGCCTACACCAGTTACACCATCAATGACCTGAATGGTGATAAGAAACTCACGGTAATGGGCAATGGTGATGACCTCGTCTCCATCAACGGCGGCACCATGACCGGCGAGCTGGCTATCGAGAATGTGGCTATCAATGCCACTGGCCTCACCCTCGCCACCCTCACAGGCATGGGCGCTGACTACACCGTAGGCGGTGACATCACCATTACAAAGCAGGCCAACCTCGCCGGCAGCTACTCAAATGCCCTCATCACAGTAACCAATGGCGCCACAGCCAATCTGAAGGTCGGTGAAGGCCTCACAGTGGCCGGCAGTGATGGCACTGTCAACCTGCAGTATAACGCACCGTCCACCATGACGGCCATCAGCACCACAGGAGCAGACATCAACCTGATTGGCGCACCGGAGAACACACTCACCCTGAGTGAGCCCTCTTCCATGCAGGGCGGCAGCGTGAACTTCAAGGTGAAGAGTGATGCTCTGGGTGCAGAAATCCTCGCAGGCAAGCTGACTCTGAATGGAACAGCCGTGAACATCACGCAGGCAGACTCCAGCATCCTCATTGCCGACGTCAATCCGGACGTGAACACCATCGCTGACCTTGATGCTACCAACGGCACCGCCAAGGTAACCCTCATTGGCCGCGGTCTCAACAAGTACTTCGAGAACGCACGTCTGGAGGGTGGCAAGATTGTTGCTGACCGCAACACGGACTACGTGGAGGAAACCGTAAGCCCCACCTCTGCTAATGGTGCAGCCGGTGCTGCCCTGCTCAGTGACTCCCTCGTGTACGTCAACCCGCAGGTACAGCCTGAAACCGCTCCCATGCAGGCTGCTCTGCTGGATGCTGTGGATAACGGCCTCATGACGGATAAGGACCTCGCCGCCGTGTCCGGTGCCTCCGTTGCCACCATGGGCATGGCCCTCAGCGGTGATGTGGAACGCCAGCTGCGCGCCATTCGCAACCGCACCACCACCATGGGCGTGAACGAATGCGTGGTGAACGAAGGCATGCCCTACTTCAATGCTTGGGTAAATGCCGAAGGCAACAACACCAAGCTGGACAAGGACAGCACCTACGCCGGTTACGACCTCAACAGCTGGGGTGGCACCGTGGGTATGGATGTGGACTTCAACCCGCACTTCACCGCCGGTCTGGCCATCACCGCCATGTATGGTGACATCACCGCAAACGCTGCTGACAGCGCTGAGGGTGACATGGACACCTACTACGTGAGCGCCTTCGCTCGCTACGCCGCCTCCGCTTGGACCCACACCTTCGTTGCAACCATGGGTATCATGGATGCCTCCCTGAACCGCACGGTATACGCCGGCGGCAACAGCTACAAGACTGAGGGTAACACCAGCGGCATGAGCTTCGGCCTCATGTACGAGGCGGGTTATGTGGTGCCCATGAACGAGGACGCCACCGCCTGCCTGCAGCCCATCTTCAACGTCATGCTGCGCCACAGCTCTGTGGACAGCTACACCGAGAAGGGCTCGGATGCCGGTCTGGAAGTGGGCAGCCAGAGCATGACCACCCTCACCTTCGGTCTGGGTGCTCGCATGCAGGCTGTAGTGGGTGAAAGCCTGTACAACCGCGCTTCCATCTTCGAGGCTCGCGCCCTGGCTAAGCTGGACGTGGGTGACCGCAGCAGCGAGGCAGATGTGGCCTTCCTCGGCGGCCATGGCTCCGCCAGCGTGGAGAGCGCTGAGCTGGGCGCCTTCGGCGTGGAACTGGGTGCCGGCCTGACCATCCCCGTGGGTGATGATGATGGCTCCATCTTCGTGGATGGCTCCGTAGAGGTGCGCAGCGGTTATACGAACGTGAACGGCACCGTGGGCTACCGCATCAACTTCTGATGCCTCCCCTGACAGTGTAAATACAGGCCCGGGCTGCAAGAACGCAGCCCGGGCTTTCTGCTGCCGCTATTTTAGCCCTTTCTCTGCTTGACACACCTTGCTTTATAAAGCATAATGAGCAGGCACGCACATGATGGAATATTACTATTTAGACGCACAGAAAAAGCCCTGCGGCCCCCACACCGCGGATGAACTCCGAGCTCTGCTCGCACTTGGGCACCTCTCGTCCGGAACACTCATCGCCCACAAGGGCGCTGATAAGTGGGTGCCTTTATCCACGCTAACGGCCCCTGCCACGCCTGCACCTGCAGCACAGGTGGCCCCTCCCGTTCCGAGCCCGGTAGCAGGCAACTGCCCCAATTGCGGGCAGCAGATAACGCTCACAAATGGCACCTTCCCCTCACGCTGCCCTCACTGCAACTTCAGGCTCTGTGCGGACAATCCCAACAGCCTGTGGTCAAACTTCAAGCTGGCTTTCAGCAAAATGTTTGTACTGCGCGGAAGAGCACCGCGCATTGAATACTGGTCCTATTACCTGTTTTCCATGATTTTTAACTACGCGGTATACTTTCTATTTTTCATTATCACGTTTTTGCTTAGTCTGGCTATAGAGAAGGACAAGGGCGATCCCACCATCGCACTCGGCATGATGCTCATCCTATATATAATATATTCTTTGTTCAGCCTTGCACTGGCGGTTCCACAGATAACAGCCGGTGTACGTCGCCTGCATGATGTCGGTAAGAGCGGGTGGCTATTTATGATTCCAATCCTATTAACTATGGTTCTGGCAGCGATTTTAATCTACGCCACCGCCCACGCGAGCGAAAAGCATCCCGATGAAATATTGATAATCTCCGGCGGAATCCTCATTCTGACAACGCTCGGCTATGGTATTTACTTGTTCGTGCTCACCCTTCTGGATAGCCAGCGTGGCCCGAACAAATACGGCCCCTCATCCAAATACCCCCTCGGTTAAGCACATTTCCACAAGAGAAAGTTCTCTCACCATCCGCCCGGGTTGCCAGCGCCTGCAGCCCGGGCCTTCTGCTGCCGGCATTCCTATTCTGCAGCAGATTTTGTACCGGAGTACACTTCCTGCTTGACAGCACGCAATCCGTAAGGCAGAATGAAGAGAATAAACGATGGGAAAACATTTCAGCCGCAGCACAATCAACTGGCCACATATGCAGAGCGTATATGAGGGTACTGAAGTGTTGGCCCACCTCAGCATCATCTCCAAGCCTGACCATCTCGCCACATCTCACCTGCCATGAGCACACAGACACCAGCCACAACAGACCTGCTCTGCCCCCGCTGCAAGGGCGTACTGCCTGTGAAAGACGGTAAGCTGCCGGAGAACTGCCCGGGGTGCAACTTCCTGCTGCGCGCGAGAAGAGAAAAAGCGTATAATCACAATTTTATTCTGGCCTTCCGGAAAGCATGGATATGGTGCGGGCGCTCCACGCGGCGCGAGCTGCTGGGATTCGTCACCATCATGGGCAGCATCGGCCTACTGCTGGCACTACTGATGGACATCGTATGTGGAGGCTGGCTGATAACTCTTTTCCGGGAGCACGTCTACCCCATGGCACCGCTCAGCGGCATGCTGAGCTATATTCTGATAGCCATGGTAGGAGCCGGTCTTCTACTGTGGCTGGTCGCCATGACTGTCCCCTTAGTAAGCCTACTGGTGCGCCGCCTGCATGATGTAGGGCGCAGCATACTCTGGCCCATCATGCTCATACTGAGTTTGGCTGTAAGCGCAGGCGCACTGTATTGCTCAGAGGCAGCTGCTGCGCAACTGCAAGCCGGCACCGAAAACGTCCTCACCAAAGTACCAGCAGAGGTCTGGCCCTACGCCTGCATCATTCCCGCTGTGTTTTCCATAATCCTTGCGCTGACAATGGGTATGTTCTGCCTCATGGACAGCGAGCGAGGCTCAAATAAATACGGCCCCTCTGCCAAATATCCTCTCGAATAACCAGCTTGATTTTCCGGACAGATTTATGATTGACACACACATCTCCGCCCCCACCGCCGGCATCCATAGCTACGCAGGTGACTGCCCCGGCTGTGGGCAGGGCATCCTCTCCGAATACGGTAAAGTCCCTCACCGCTGTGGCACCTGCGGCCACTCTCTGCGCTCAGAAAAGCCTGATAGCCCCCTGTACAACATAAAGCGCTGCCTCCGCCTGTACTGTGATACCCGCGGGCGCTCCTCTCGGCGCGAGTTCTGGGCCTTCACCTTCGCTGCGCTTACCCTGCTTGTGGGAGAAACCGCGCTATTTCTTGCCTTTTACACACACCACGAATGGCCTGAGCTGCCGGTATGGGTATGGCTCATTCTGCCAGCCGTTCTGGCCTGCCCCTTCACCACGCTGACAGTACGGCGCCTGCATGATTTAGGAAAAGGCCCGGGGCTCATGATAACCTTCCTTCTGCTGGCCCTGGCCGGCACAGCTGTCATCGTGCTGCACCACCAAGGGATGTGGCCTGAGCTTATCACGGAAAACGCCTCATCGTGGGCTTGGGCCATCCTGCGCGCGGATATCATCGTGGGCAGCATTATTCTCTACCTCGCCACACAGCACCGCCTTCCCGGGCCAAATGAATACGGCCCTGCTCCTAAATGAGAATACATGCTGGTGAATGAGGATTACAGGGAATGACATAAATCCTGCGAGAATGGCCGCCGCCTGACATAATATAAACTTGCCAAGAGCCGTAAATATGTTACCATCAGCGTGGATGAAGCACTACATGTATCTGGCAATTCTGGTGATATGCCAGCTGGCCTGTGGGCAGAATTTTGATCCTCCCCCCTTAAATCCGGACCCTCTGAGCAACGAGGGCCTCACACACCGCCCTCACACCGCCCGTCCTACAGGAGGAGCCGTTATCTCAGGCACCTCAGCAACCTCCTCCAACGGCCGTTTCCGTTCTCAGCCCGTACCCCGCGAGCGCACACGAGTGGCCATTCTGGGTTATCACAACTTCAGCGCCACACGCCCGGTGAGCGATATGCTTCTGCGCACCTCTGAGCTGCGCGCCCAGATGGAAAAAATCCGCCGTGAAGGCATCACCGTCATCAGCATGAGAGAATTCCTCGAATGGCGCTTCGGGAACCTCCAGCTGCCGGAAAAATGCGTTCTCATCACCCTGGATGACGGCTGGCGCAGCGTGTATACGGATGCTTACCCCATCTTCCGCGAGTACGGCTACCCCTTCCACCTTTTCCTCTACACCCGCTATCTCACCGGCCGCGGTGACAGTATGTCCCCCGAAATGGTGCGCAATATGATGGCAAACGGAGCCTCCGTGGGCAGCCACTCCGTTTCTCACCCCTACCCGAGCACCTGGCGCCGCCACCAGAACTCCGGCCAGCAGGCATACCACGCTTTTATTGACCGCGAATTCGGTGACTCCCGCCGCTTCCTGGAGCAGCACTTCGGGCAAGTGAATACATACTGCTACCCCGGCGGTTATAATGATGAAGCCATGGTAAGCCGCCTTCCCATGCATGGTTACGTGGCCGCCTTCACCGTTATCCCCGGCAAGGTTACTTGCGAGGTAGACCCGCTGCGCATAGACCGCTACATGGTCTTCGGCACGGATCACTCCATCTTCCGCCGAGCCATTGATTTCGGCACTCAGGACAGCTCCGGCCGCTCCACCTCCGGCACACAGCCCGGCCGCGTGACGGCCAGCGCCCCGCCGCCCCCCTTCCCCGTATCCCCCAAGCCGCAATCCTGCGTGCCCTCAGATGTGCCCACCATCACCGCTCAGCTCAGCGGCCTGAGTGGTATCAACCTTTCTACCGTTCGCATGGAAGTGAGTGGCTTTGGCAGAGTTCCTGCCAAGCTTGATGCCACCTCACGCTCCCTTCAGTGGACTCCTCCATGCCGCATCTACATGCCGAACCTCTCCGTACACGTGTATTGGGACAGTACAGACGGGACCCACCATCGAGCTGAATGGTCCTTCAGTATAGACCAGACCGTGACGATAGACCAATAAACTCATTCTACCATCCGCACATCATGGACGCAGAAGATAAAAGCCCCCCCCCCCCCTCCGCAGAGGTGAAGCCCGCCAAACCGCGCGCCGCGCGCAAGCCTGCCGCTCGTAAGAGCGCTGCTAAGGCCGCCGCCCCCGCCACGGAATCCGGCGCTGCAGCCCCTGCTGAGAAACCCGCACGCAAGCCCCGCGGCAAGAAGACCGCTGCCAGCTCAAGCGCAGCTCCCGCCGCTGAGGCCCCCGCCGTGCAGGAGAAAAAGCAGAAACCCGAGCGCAAGCCCCGTGGCAAAAAGCCTGAGAAACCCGCAACCACCCCTGCGCCTCAGCCCGCACCGGCTCAGCCCGCGCCCAAAGCAGAAAAGCCCACTCCGGCCCCTCAGCCCGCTCCCGCAGCCGCTGACAAAGCTGAGAAACCCGCCCCGGCTCCGCAGCCTGCACCGGCTCAGCCCGCTGACAAGGCAGAAAAGCCTGCTCCCGCTCCTCAGCCCACGCAGCCCGGTAAGCCTGCACCCACAGCTGAACAGCCTGCACCCCGCAAGGAACAGCCCCAGCAAAAGCCCGCTCAGGAGCGCTGGGAGCGCGAGCCTGATCCCCGTGACTTCCCCGCCCCCGAGCCCGCACCCGGCTTCGCCGTGCCCGAGACTGTGGGCGGCAATGAAGGTGGCAACTCCGGCAGCAAGAACCGCCGCAAGCGCCGCCGTAACCGCCGTAACCGTGAGAACGCCGAGCAACAGCAGCCCCAAGCCTCCGCCCCCAAGGTGGATCCGGATGAGCTCGTACGCCGCGCTTGGAAGATTTATCTTGGCGAAGTAACCGAGGAAGGCCTTGCCCTTATGGATGACCGCACCGCAGCGGAAGCCTCCCGCCGCGCCTTCCGCGTGGCCGAGCTCTTCCTGCAGGAGGCCGCCCGCTATCGCCAGCCCGCCCCTCGTCCCTCCCTTCCTCAGGCCCCCGAGCTCGAAATCGTGCTTGCTGATGAGGAAGAAACAGACTCCGACGACGAGAGCTGATTCCTCCCGCACACTTTCCTCTCACACCGCTTCGCCCTCTGGCGAAGCGGTTTTTTATTCATGTAATGAGTCTAAGACATGCTTTCAGCTTGCCGAAAAGCCCCATTTTAGGTAGAATACGAGTCTGGTAACAACTAAAAAACACAGCCCCCATGTCTCAAAGGCCTGAATTTCTCGCGCAACGCACGCCTATAACATTCGTTGATTTATTTGCCGGAGCTGGAGGCATCAGCGAGGGCTTTTTACAGGCATACACAGACAAAAAATATTTTGACTTCATTCTCGCTTCTGATATCAATGAGAATTGCGAGCTAACGCATGAAGTCAGATACAACGAACAGCTTGGGCTTGATTTAAAGTTCATCTGCCAAGATATCATGGAAGATAGCTTTCTTGAAAATCTGAAAAAACAAATAGGAGACACCATAGTTGACGTTGTTACTGGTGGTCCAAGTTGTCAATCCTTTAGCTTATCAGGGAGAAGGCGCAAGTTTGATAAAAGAGACGATTTATTCCATCACTATTTAAAAGTCATCAAGTACTTGAGACCCAAGTACTTTGTAATGGAAAATGTTAAAGGCATTTTAACAAAGGATAGCGGTCGAATTAAGGAACGTATTTTGAAGGAAATACGCTCCATTGTAGATGTTAATAAGGTACCCATCCTTTATTCTTTCATTCAGACAGAACTGAATGAACTTACTCCTTTTCAGCGCAGCATTTATCTGGCCAAATTAGACATTGAAACTGCGGCCCAAGAAAAAAAGGAAACATATCGAGATGTTTACTTCAGCATGCTGCAAGAGCGTTTTAAAGAAATCACAAGAGCTATCGACTATAAAATTAGCAAATCGAATCAATCCGTTAATACTGCAAGGCACGGGTTGGCTCTTATGCGACAAAGCAGAATGAGAGAGCAGATTAAAGCTCAAACCATTCAGCTCAAGACCAAAACTGATTTGGATAATGACACCTATGTCGATGGAATGAACGATTTTATCGACTTTATCTCAGACGCTTCAATTCTGGAAAAAACCATCAATGCTCTTGAGCATATGAAATCAATAACAGAAACCTCCGAATTGATTTCATCGCTTCAATGGGCCCTCGGATTATATGTAAAATCTGTTGATGAAAGCTTTGATGACTTAGCTTCACATGCTCAACTTGAAGGAAAATTCCCTCAGCTGACTGCGATTCTTAATAAAGTTCGCTTATACAATATAGCAAAGCCAATAGTCCTCAATTCGTCTGATTATGGTGTACCTCAAAACCGTGAACGTGTGGTGTTTATCGGTTGCCGTAATGACCAAAAATTAATTTCATCCATACCAGCCACAGTTACCCCTGATAAAAAGGTAACCGTATATGAAGCATTGTGGGACCTAGACTTTATAGGAAACGGCGAAGAGATAACACAGTACAAGAAAATCAAACCGAAAGCACATTACGCAAACTTACTGCGTTCTCGAAGTTGCGATAGCCAGCCGACTGAAAATGGAAGGCTCTATTCAGAATGGCAGAAAGAAGGACGTTTAGGACATCGCTTTATTTTTGATAAAGCTCCTTTTTATGTACGAGATAAAGAAGCGTTAGCTACTCCATTGCTCCATCGCTATGAGGACCTCCTCAATCATCAGACCAGTACTCAAAAAGAAGCAGTCAAACAAAGACTCGAAATCATTGCAAAATGCGGTGATTATAACGAAACCACAAAGAGTGTATTAAAAGAACATGGGCTCGATTCAGATAAACGAAATTACAACGTACTTAATCCTGAAGGCCAGAGTCCAACAGTCATGACAATGCCGGATGATTTCATCCATTACTCAGCGTACCGAGCTCTTACAGTACGAGAAATGGCTCGTTTACAATCATTTGATGATTCTTTTGTATTTCAAGGCAAGAGGAGTACAGGTGGAGATAAGAGAAAAGTAGAAATACCGCAATATACTTTAGTAGGAAATGCAGTTCCTCCTTTAATGGCCCGCGCCATTGCTCAATCCATATTAGAAACAATAAACTAATAATTTATATTATGATACACATGCGCGCATTTAGCCCGGTAGAAGAGGCTCGATTGACTGCTCTCACTCAAAAAAGTGTATCATATACGCTTGTACATATTACAGCCACAGGATTTCAAAAATCAATCCTCGATGCAACTGATCCCATGCGCGAGTATTTTTTGGAAAACAATGTTCACAATTACGAACTGCAAAAACAGGGCACAGCAAATAAGGCCCAAGTTAAGTCAAAGATACTAACAGACAAAGAAGAAGTACATACAGTCACTTCATTTTATCGCCCTGAAACTAAAAAAGGAGACCCTCGTTTGTGGGTATATGATGTAAAGAAATATTGTTTTCCTGATGACATTCTAGCCCTAACCTTCTTTGAAGATTGTCTATATGTACTGAATATAACACAGTCAGATATCATTGCTGACTTGGATAGTTCTTTCTCAAATCCAATTAAAGAACTAATTTGTGAGATAGAGAAAAAATCATCCTCAGTAGCTAATGAACTTCTTTCAAAGTTACAGAGATATGCCAATGAGTGGATTAAAATTGATGTCGAAGCAGATACTGGTATAGGCAGAACGATTGAACGCCTACTTGGCATTTCCATGAATTCTGCCAAGGAGCCTGACTACAAGGGTATAGAACTCAAGTCCGCCCGCCCCAAGACAACAAGAACAACCCTCTTTAGCAAAACGCCAGATTGGACAATAAGTGCGTGCAAGAGCTCTCAGGATATATTGGCCAAATGCGGGTATATAACTGCAGAGGGGCGTCTATCCTATCGCAACACTCTAGTTTGCAACCTCCCAAACTCGCAGGGCTTATTCTTGTATCTGAATGGAATCGATGATTACTTGGAAATCAAACAAAAACATGTACCGATTGACTATGATATAGCAGTTTGGCGTTTGAAAACTCTACATGATACGTTAAAACAGAAACACGCAGAAACATTTTGGATTACTGCCAACACAAGAAAACAACAAGGGTATACTGAGTTCCAAATTTCTAAGATAACCCATTCAAGAAAGCCGATTATAACTCAATTTGATTACATGTTAGAACAAAGGAAAATTTCAGTAGATTTACTTCTGGGCCGAGGCAAGCATGGCGACACTTACGCGTTTAAACTAAAGAAAGGTGGTGTACCATTGCTATTCCCTGATCCTATTGTTTATACAATTTCCCGCTAAACAAACCTCTTTGGGACTCGAGGCTTTACGTATAGCTCAGTAATATTTACGCTAAAATCCACAAAATGCTACCCGCTTCGCCCTCCGGCGAAGCGGTTTTTTTAGTGCCGATACGCTGGCTGTATATACACTAAAGGAACACGCGTGCCCGCTGGCATAAAGCCAAAAAGAACCGCTCTCCACCGTGAGGTGAAGAGCGGCCGCAGATTTAGTGTAAGTTCAGAGAGATGAGAAGAAGTTCGGGAGCATCAAGCCTTCTCCTCGGCCTCGCCCTCCTCCTTGCGGGAAGGCATCTTGCCGGTGGTGAAGTACTGCTCGATTTCCTCGAGGGTACGGCCCTTGGTCTCAGGCATGAAGAAGGCAGCCGTGATGAAGTAAATCACCGTGAAGCCAGCCAGCCAGAAGAATACGGAAGAGTAACCGGAGGAACCCACCCAGGGCAGGAAGGTACCTGCAATCGTGGTGGAAACGGCCTGGTTAATCAGCAGGGCGATAGCCATACCATTAGCGCGGATGCGGTTGGGCATGAGCTCGGAGAGAGCCAGCCATACGCACACGCCGGGACCTGCAGCGTAGAAGGCGATGAACACCACGAAGAAACCAGCCACCATGTAACCGGTGAATGCACCGGGCTTCATGCCGATTTCAGCGCGGGTGATGGTAATCTCCTTCACGGTGCCTTCCGGAAGCGGAGTGGACCAGAAGCAGATATCATCCATGAAGGTGGGGGCAAGAGCCTTATCCTGTTCCACCTTGATGGCGGAACCCTCAGCATTAGCATCAGCGGACACCTCAGCCACATCCTGCTTGCTGTCCAGACCGTGCTGGTAAGTCACGATAAGCTGCATACCGGGAGCCACGGATTCACCCTGCATGAAGGTAGCGGCATAATCACGGCTGATTTCGGGGTCCTGCATGGCGCTCTTAACCACATCAGCAGCATTCACGGTGAGGGTGTTCTCCGGAGTTACAGAGGCCTTCACGATGTCGGTAACATCCACGCGGTTGTTCTCCACGGTGAGGAACATGCAGCCCACACCGGCAAGACCCACGATGATACCGAGCGTACCCATCTTCAGAAGGAAGGTACGGCCCTTCTTGTCCACGAGGGAAACAGCCACAATCGTCATGAGCATGTTCATGACCTTAATACCGAGGTCAGCCCAGTTAGCGAAGGTGCCCTGAAGGCCGGCCTGCTGGAAAATCTTCACGGAGTAGTTGAGCACAGAGTTAATACCCGTAGCCTGAGTGCAGGCCAGCACCACTACAGCCAGAATGAAGGGGATGACGTACTTGCGCTGCAGGAGGCTATCACCCTTAGCAGCTTCAGCCATTGCGGCCTTCTCAGCAGCCTCACGTGCATCAGCGTCCTTCATTTCCTGAAGGATTTCACGAGCGGCCTCATCACCGTTGTTGGAAGCGAGGGAAATAAGAGCCTCCTCCTCACGGCCGTTACGATAGAGCCAGCGGGGGGATTCCTTGAGTTTGAAAGCACCGATGAAGAGAATGATACCGGGAATAGAGGAGCACCAGAAAATCACCTGCCAAGCCAGCTGCTTGTGCTCGGCAGACACGGTGACATCATCAGCAGCACCCACAATCTGCGTGGTCACCAAACCGATAACGGCGGCGAACACCAGACCCACGGTGAGCATGAACTGGAACATGCCGGTACCCTTACCACGGGAGTTGGCATCCAGACATTCAGCCAGATACATGGGAACAACCACACCTACCAGACCGGCAGATGCACCCTGAAGAATACGGCCGCTCATCAGCATAAGGAAGCTGCCGGCGGAGAAGCAGATAACCGGAATACTCAGCGTGAACAGAAGAGCAGAAAGAAGGATGACCTTCTTACGGCCCAGCCACTCTGCCAGCATACCTGCAAACAGGGAGGAGATAACGGAACCGGCCAGCACAGCTGCCACCACGATGGAAAGTTCCTGCGGGGAATAAGAGGAAGTCTTCTCGATGTAAGGCAGAGCCGCGGCAATAACGCCTACGTCAATACCATACAGAAGACCGCCCAGACCAGCCATTACCATAAGGTAAAGGGCGTAGCGTTTGACCGATGCTGAGAGCTCGGTTGTCGTTGTATCTGTACTCATAACGGAACCATTATACCACTCTGAGCGCTCAGTTCAACCCTAAAATTCGGGCTAGAACACGTATTTTTTCACTTTTTTATACTGAACTCTGATTTCTAATATATAGAGCAGGCTCAAAATAACACAAATGCGCGAAATTGCTAGGTTCAACCCAGCGAATGGTATATCTTCAAGGCCGTTTCCGGCGTGCAGGAAATGGGCATAGCCCACGGCTCGCGGCGCAGCCACGTGCGCTGGCGCTTGGCATATTGGCGCGTGAGCAAGGCCAGAGCCGCCGTGAGCTCCGCCTTCGTAGTTTTACCGGCTAGATGCTCGCGGATGAGGCTTAGGCCGAGCGTTTTCTCCGCCGTAGGAGAAAGCGCCTCCGGCAGAGCCGCCACCTCTTCAATGGCGCCTGCCTCCAGCATCTGAGCAGCGCGGGCCGCGATGCGGGCGTCCAGCTCCGGCACCTCGCGGGTAAGGGAGAACCCCGGGCCACAGGCTTCCGGCTGCCAGTTGTTGCGCCAGTATGAAAGAGGCTTGCCGCCCAGCAGGACAATTTCCAGATTCCGCACCACATAACGCGGGTTCAGCAAGTTCGTGGCCGCGGCGCCTTCCGGGTCCACCTCCTGCAAGCGGCGCACGACTTCCTCCGGCGGCAGCGCTTCCAGCTGAGCCCGGAGCTCAGGGTCACTTGGCGGCGCCGGCGAAATGCCGTGCGATATAAATTTAACATACAGGCCACTGCCGCCCGTCACAATAGGCACGGCACCGCGTGCCTGAATATCCGCTATGCACGCCTGCGCTCTGCGCGCGTGCGTAGCGGCATCATTATTCTCACTCACCTCCATCGTACCGATAAGGTGGTGAGGAATACCGCCCATTTCCTCCACTCCGGGGGCCGCCGTCAGCACGGGTATAGCACGGTACACCTGATAGGCGTCCGCGCTCACAATTTCAGCACGCCCTAAGAGCTGCGCCAGCTCCACCGCCACGCGGCTCTTACCGCAGCCGGTCGGCCCCAGAATGAAAATGGGTGCATTCATGAAGCGTCAACCACAGCACATCTCGCCGCGAAGCGTAGTCACATCCTTGCCAAGGTAAGCACCCAGCGCAAAGCCGAACTCCAGCGCCGCACCGGGACCACGCCCCGTCACGATATTGCCATCCGTCACAGCAGGAGCATCGGATATGGAAGCAGCCGTTTTGATATCAGAGGTCACGGCCTCAGCGGGATAGCAGGTAATATGGCGCCCGCCCAGCACACCGGCAGCCTCCAGCGCTATGGGTGCCGCACAAATGGCAGCCACCAGCTTACCTTCCGCATGCATGGCACGCACCAGCTCCAGCACCTCCGGTGTATCCCTCAGCAACCAGCTGGCAGCACCACCGGGCAGCACCACACCATCATAATCTTCAGGCTTCACTCCGGCCAGCAGGCGCTCCGCCTGCATCACCAGCCCATGAGCCCCCTCCACTGCAAGCCCCTTCACGCCCGCAGTCTCCACACACACGCCCAGACGCCTCAGGATATCCACAGGCGCACTGAACTCTATTTCCTCAAATCCGGGAGCCATTAATACTAATATTGGTCTCATATGCGCTAGTTTATCCCATTTCTCACTCATTCTCAACCCCAAAATTCAAATTTATTGCAATTATTTAACTTTTTAGCTTGACATCACTCAAACTTTTTCATATAATACGCACGTGCAACTTAGAGTGCACTCCACATTTTAGCAATAAAACGGAGCACTCCGAGAAAGACACCAAAAGAAACAACTCACTACATCAAGAACAACATTTATGAAGATTCGTTACTCACTCCTTGCCGCTGCGCTTCTCGTACCCGCTTATGCCGGTACCGCTACCCCCCTTGTTGAGGTTACAGAGGCAGCTCCCGCTGCTAAGCGTCTGAGCGGCTCCATCACACTTGGCTATGATTCCAACTACACCGGCCGTGGTTATGTGGTATCCCACTCCGTGGCTGAAGGTGACAGCGTGTTTTACGGCGCTGTAAAGCTTAACTACGATTTGGGCAAGCCCGGCCAGTGGACCTTGGGCTCTACTGTTGCCTATCAGGTACCGACCTCCGGTCACAGACTTTACGGTGGCGGCGTGAAGCTCAGCCAGGCCACCCCCTTGGCTCCCGGCGTTGTAGCTCCTGCCGGCACTCGCGTTCCCATCGGCGACAAGAACATCGAGAACCAGTTCTCCCTCATCACTCAGGCTAACTATGCCAGCACAACCGGCCTGTGGAACATCTCCCTCGGTCACCACTTCACACACGGTGGTCTTCTGGGCGTGATGGCCAAGCACTACCGCGATCAGGGTGCTTCCGTTGTGAACGAAGTATTCATCGCTCCCGAGTGGACTCCCTACAAGTGGCTGAGCGTGGGCGTGAAGACCAGCTACTCCTTCCAGGGTATCACCGGCTGGTGGTTCGAGCCGTACGTAACCGTGAAGGCCCCCATCATCGGCACCCCCGAGGACATCAAGCTTCTTGGTGTTGTAACTCTGGGCATGAGCGCCACGGCTGACTACTTCGCTGACCCCTACAATGCTTGCGGCAACGGCTCTCAGGCTTTCTGGGTGAAGTTCTCCACCCCCTGGTTCGTGCGTGACAACCTCATCATCACTCCCTCCATCAGCTTCAACTGGCTGGGCAAGGGTGGTCTTGATGCCAACAAGCGCGCCGAGGCTCGTCCGCTTGACAACAGCGCTGTACCCTTCCGCAATTTCGGCGTGGTAGCCGGCATCAGCGCCACATACACATTCTAATAAAAAAAGCCTGATTTTTATCTGGTAAAGCAGAAAAGAGCTGCTATAATAGCAATAGGCTCCGATCTGCCATGAGCGGAGCCGCCTGCCCCACACAGGGCCGGGCGGCTCTCTCACATGCAGAGCTGAAACTTATTACCTGACTAACAACAGCACAACAGATTTTATGGCTGAACTCATCGTATACGGCAAGGAAAATATCATACAGCCGGCCTTCTACATGCCCAACCGCATCAGCATTGAGGCTGGCAAGGCCATGCACAAGCTGCTGGGCGGCAAAGTATGTTACCTCGTGGATCCCACATATCCGCCCGCACCGGAAATCATGGATTTCCTGAAGCGCAAGGACGTAGAGATTGAATACTTCGACTTCCGCAACACCACCTCCCGCGCCGTGCGCGAACAGATTCTGGCGAAGTTCGCACAGGGTACCAGCGTGGTATTCCTGCCCGGGCAGGTAGCCAAGCACCGCGGTACATATTCTGATGTACCTTCTCCCTTCCTGCGCCACGTTGGCAGCCTGCACATCTCTCCTGTGCCGCTGTACCTCGGCTATTTCGGTGACAGTGTAAGAAACCTCTACCGCGAGGTGTACGAAGAAGGCTGCCATGAGGAGCTCTGCATCCTGCCCCAGCTGGCTCCCGGCCCGCAGACCGGTGAGCGCCTCATGAAAGTATGGCTGGAGACCGGCGCTGCCCGCTACGCTGACCAGCCCCTCCTTAAGGCATCCCTCACCACTCAGCTGGTAAAGGGCATCAAGGCACACCCAAATACGGAAATCATTGACGGCATGACCGGCAACACCCTGCCCTTCTTCAAGGCCTTGGGTGTCTCCATGACCGTGGCCAAGCTGCTGCGCAAGCGTGATGACAAGCGCATCGGCGTGATTCTGCCTCCGGGCCCGGGCGGTGTTATCGCCACGCTGAGCTGCTTGCTTGCCGGCATCACCCCCGTACTTATCAACTACGCTTCCTCCCGCGCTGCGTTCGAGAGCACCGTACGCCAGGCAGGGCTGAAGACCTTCATCACAGCGCGCAAGTTCATGCAGAAGCTGGACACCTTCCCCTGGCCGCCTGAGGATCAGCTCATTCTGGTGGAAGACCTGCTGAAGAACCTTTCCAAGCCCGCTCTCATCGCTAACGTGCTGCTGGCCAAGGCCGGCCCCGCCTCCGTGATTTGCAAGATGTTCAACACGGACGCTCGCAAGGATACGGATGAAGCCGTCATGCTCTTCACCTCCGGCTCCTCCGGTGAGCCCAAGGGCGTGACCCTCACGCACCGCATGATTCTTGCTAACACCTCCCAGTGCGCCTGCCGCTTGGAGCTGGAGGGCATGCGCTTCCTCGCCAGCCTTCCCATCTTCCACAGCTTCGGCATGACGGTGGCCATGATGCTGCCGCTGCTCACCGGCTGCCCGCTCTGCGCTTATCCGAACCCCACGGATGCCCGCACCATCAACGAGCTCATCCAGAAGTACCAGCTCTCCCTCGTGGTGGCCACCCCCACCTTCGCACGCGCTTACCTGCGCCGCGCAGACAAGGAAACCTACAAGAGCGTGCGCTACTTCGTGCTGGGCGCCGAGAAGCTGCAGCCTGATTTGGAGCGCGAGTTCCTGAACAAGTGCGACGTGAAGCTTCTGGAAGGTTACGGCCTCACGGAGACGGCTCCCGTTATTTCTGCTAACATGCCTGATGTGCCGCTCATCCCGGGCTCCAAGTTCTTCGTACCCGGCACCGTGGCACGAAGCGTGGGCGCCCTGCTGCCCGGCATCGCCATCCGTATCACGGATGTGGATGACGACACCAAGGAACTTCCCCTCACCGAGCGCGGTATGGTATGGTTCAAGGGTGCCAACGTCTTCAGCGGTTATGTGGGCAAGCCCGAGCTGAACCACGACCTCTTCTGGAACGGCTGGTTCAAGACGGGCGATATCGGCCAGATGGATCTCAACGGCTTCCTGACACTCGGCGGCCGCCTCTCCCGCTTCTCCAAGATTGGCGGTGAAATGGTGCCGCACGAAGGTGTGGAGCTGGCACTCTGCCAGGGCTTTGAGCTGAGCGCCGAAGA
>CALABM010000187.1 GCA_937885815.1 uncultured Verrucomicrobiales bacterium
GTGAGCTCGATTATACATCGAACGCAGGCAATATACCACAAAATTTCAATAGAGCCCGGTGTATGTGTATGATGCTGAGGAGGGCGTGTACAAATTCTGGGGCTGCACGGCCTTGTCCGATGGCACCAATGCCACCTACCTGAGCTATACCAACAAGTATTTGGAAGCTCTGAACTCATTTAACAAGAGCGTTGATATGTCATCCGTTTCAGCAGTGGATGGCGTGAACACTGTTTACCTGAATGCCGTGGATGAGGTGGTGGGCTCCCAGAGCGATGGCTCCAACAGCACCACCCTCTATGCCGGTAAAATCAAGGATGCTGCGGGCAATGTGCTGACCACACACATCGGTCTGCAGAACGGCCTGAGCACATGGAGTGATTTGTCCGGGGTGAAGAATAACCAGAACTGGTATAACTACGGTAACGGTTATGTGGCGCAGAGTAATGCGGATTTGTATTTCACAGAGAATCTGCTGTTTAGCTCCTCAGCTGCGAAGAATGCCGTGGTGCTGAATGCCACGGTGGATTTGGGCGTGGGCTACGCTGAATTCAGTGCCTCCGGGAGTTCTCCGGTGAGTTATACCGTTTCCTCCGCTTCCGGTGGAAACTATATGCTCAACTCCGCCGGTTATCTGGTGAATGAGAATGTTTCCCTGCATCTTCAGCTCACGAGCTCGGACAAGCACATGTATGAATGGCGCAAGATAGGCGCCGGTGACCTGTACATCGAAGGCAGTGGTGATAACAATATCCTGCTGAATCTGGGTGGTAGTGGCACTACTTATCTGAAGCGCACCGATGGCGGCTATGCAGCATACAATGTGCAGGTGAACAATGGTGCCAAGGTGGTGATTGATGATATTGGTCAGATTGAACGCGATTTCACCTTTGGCAACAAGGGAGGCGTGCTGGACATGAACGGCCAGAGCATGGACTGGTACACAACCAGCACCAGTGAGTCCATTGCGGACGCGGGCTTTACCATCAATGCCCTGACTGAAGATGCCGTTATTGCTAATAATAAGGGGAGTTCTACGCTGGTTTACCGCCAGAGTGGCGAAACGACCTTCCTTGGTTCTTTCCGTGATTCCTCTGATTCTTCTCTGAAGATTCAGTATGCCGGTGGCGGTACTTGGGTGCTTAACAGCGTACACACCAACTTGCAGAACGACAACAGTGGACTGCAGGTAGATAACGGAAAGGTGGTGTTGCGTGGCACGAATACCATTCACGCTGAGGGTTCTGCCAATGGCGTTAACTCGAACCGCTACTCCAATGCCGACGATTGGCACTATGCTGATGCTGCCATGGATGTGCCCGTGAAGAACGGTGCCACTTTTGAATTGGGCAGCCATGCTCGACTTACGGGGGATGTAACCGTTGAATCTGGCGGTACTTACGTGATGCGTGAGGGCGTGAAGCTTAGTCAGGAATATGTGGAGGGCGGTCAGAGCCTGGAGGATACAAGCAAGTATGCTGCGTATTATGGTCACAAAGGTGGTACGGTGCTCAATGGTGGTACTCTTCAGGTGGAGTATAGCGCTGGCGTGACAGCGAACAATACCTATGCCGGCAACATCAGCGGCTCAGGTAATATGAGTGTGGATCTCAAGGATTGGTCCGCAATCTTCACCTTATCTGGGGATAATTCTTTTACTGGTACCAAGATATTGGTGTGTGGTGGCTTGATTGCGGATTCCTCTACTGCTCTGGGTGATACCAGCTTGAACAAGTGGGTTATACAGGAAGATGCTTGGATAGCTTCGCACAAAGAAAACGGAGCTCAGCTGCTGGAGCATATAGATACCAGCTCTACTGGTACTCTGGTGCTTTCCGCTGATTCAGAACAACTGAATATAGCAGGTTATAATGACTTGTTTATTGGTGCAGAGGCTGGTAAGACAGTGCAGTACGGCACGCTTGGTACAACCCAGACACTGAATGCTGCTGATGGCGCTTGGCGACTGGGTGGTGGTGGCGGCACTCTGGTGGTTAACTATGTGCTGAGCGGAGCCAATGACCTGCTGCTGGGTGCTACGGAGAACTCAACAGGTGTAGTTCACCTGACGAATCAGGGCAATTCATTCACTGGCAATATCATTTTCAGTGGTGAGGGCGTGCTGCTGACCTATGAAGAAGGGGCTCTGGGCTCTGCCGTAGTGGATTTGAGTTATGGTAATGCTAGTGATTTGTTTTTTGCGAGCGATGTCATGAGAATGTCCACTGGCTCGGATGGTATGGTGCTAGTGGATAATTTCAGTGACAATGCCATATCACTTCAGAATCACCCCTCGCTTACGGTTGGCGTTGCTGAAGATAAGACGTGGAGTGGGGAACTCTGGCTGGCTGAGAATCAAGCATACCGCTTCGGTGCAATCAATGGTGCTACCTTTACGGTGACTGCAGCGCTGGAATCCGGGCGTGATTTAATTGTGGATGCACAGGGAAGCAGCGGTGGCAAGGTGGTGCTGGATTCTTCTGCAATTACCGGGCAGATTTCCATCATGGGTAGAAATGATGGCTCTGGTGGTGATATCACTCTAGTCATAGCGCAGGATGACGCATTGTCTGCTGCTAGTGGGGTGAGTGTGCTGAATGGCGGTATTCTGGATTTAGGTGGCACATCTCACGTTCTACATAATGTAGAGGTTCAGTCTGGAGGCCAAATTAAGGGAACCAGTGCCAGTAATCTGATTTTCAATATAACGGAGGATTCCACAGTTGCCGGACGCTTGCAGCTGGGGACTGTGGAAAAGACCGGCGCCGCGGATCTGGCTCTTAGCGGTGATGCCGGGAGCAGCTGGTCATTGCTTACTATCAGTGAGGGTTCAGTTACAGTAGGTTCCGGAACTCTCGGGAGCAATATAGCATTGGCTGGCGGTGTGCTGGCGGCTGGTTCTGGTGCCGTTATTCATTATAATGGAGTCATTTCCATCGCCGAAGGGGCAACGGAATGTATCCGTGGTGGAGCGTGGAAGTTCTCCGGGGCTGAAAATATCGTTAACAACGGCACGTTGAACCTGCAGAATACCAAGTTGTATTTTAGCAGTACATCTGCTCAGGAGGTAAGAGGTACGCTGACTGTGACGGGCTCATCTGAACTGCACAGTATCGAGACCAATGGTGCGGATTACATGCAGAAGCAGCTGGAGCATCTCAATGTGACTGCAGGTAATGAACTCAAGATTGTTGACCATACTTGGAATACGATATGGCATATCGATAAACTTTCCGGTGATGGTACGTTTAAGTGGAATCCGCGGAATACTCATTATTATAGTTCTTGCGTCATTATTGATGGTGACGGTCGCTTCGGTGGTAATATTGATTTTTATCGTCAGCATGATCCCGGGTATGTTTCTCCTGGAACGTATGATAATTACCAGGCCTATTTGCAGATTGACAGTGAAGACGCGATAAGCGGCGCCACGGTTAATCTTACAGGTACATGGGCGCAATGGGCTGGTCGAGATGCCTACGCTACGTTGGCATTGAATGATGAGCGAATCAAGATTGGCGGCCTTAAAGCCACGGGGTATGCTCTTGCTCATGTGATGGCCGGAGCTGCTCCCAATGCTGTGTCCAAGACGGCAGTCAATTCCTCACGATGTGCAACACTTGAGATTACCGGCAGCGGTAATTATGAATACAAAGGCAGTATTGGCACAGAAGCTGATAAGACCAGTTCATATGGCGTGAGTATCGAGATGTCCGGCACGGGTACTCAGCTTTTCAATGGTTCTACAGTGGTGGTGAATGATGTGGCTGCTTTGAATGGCACGCTCAATTTCAATTCTGCGGGGCTGTATATAAAGGGGGATGTGACAGTGGCACAAGGTGCCAGTCTGAAGTTGAATGCTAGTTATACCTTGGGCTCCGGGCACACTCTGAATGTGGTGGCTGGTGATAATGGCGGAGCTGCCGTGTTGAACAGTGGGCTGGTGTTTGATGGCGGTACGCTGCATTTCGACGTTTTGAGCTCCAGCCATGTTACGCTGGCAGTGAATGGCTCTATATCTGCCTCCGAAGCCGGCGGTATGAAGCTCACTTTTGCTGATACGGATGCCTTGCAACTGGGGGTGAAATACTTGTTAGCCTCGGGCGACTGGTCCGCCATGGAGAACCGAATTTCTTTGTTCACCCCTGAATTATACAAGCAAATGACCTTGGAGGCCGCTGCCTCGGGCCTGAGTATCCAGCTGGATATGAAGGAGGGATTTTCCTACTGGGGAGGCAATAATTCGGAATTGCAGACGGGGAATAATCTGGTGTTTATGGGTGGTGAGGGTAATCTCGGCAGAATCGAGATTACCGCTGGTGCTCAGGTAGATACAGCCGTGTTCGATAATGAGGCTGATTTCACCATTTCGTCCACAGATGGCAGCACTCTGGCATTTGGTACCATGGGTAAGTATGAAACTGGTGCGCTGGTGGTGAATACCAACGTGACAGCGGATACTCTGCTGGTAGAGGATAAATCTGCCCTGAGGGGCACGGGAAAACTGGCGGTTGGCGAAATTAACGGGACCGGCACACTTCAGGTGTCTGATGGCGCTCATTTGCAGGTGGAAGCAGGAGAGGGCGCTACGCTGCAACTGCTTGACGGGTCTAAGTTGACCACGACCGGTACGGCGCTTGGGTGTGATTTGATACTGGGTGAAGATGCAGTTACCAGCCGGGTGACACTGGATATTCAGGGCGAGTCTCTTAGCCTGAATGGGGAAGTGAGTGCCTTAGGTGACACCACCATGGCCGTACAGGGCACAGGCGTGTTGAATTACAACGCTGCTCTGAATAATCTGGCGGAGCTGCAGCTTTCCGAAACCACAGGGCTTAATGTTGCTACGACGCTGACCACGAAGGTGGCGCAGAATGGCGCTACCGTCACGGTGCAGGATGGAGGTGTGTGGCAGGTGGCCGCTGACAACGGTGCCCTGAATGGCGATGTGGTAGTGAATGCCGGCGGACAGCTGACAGGTGCCGACCTAGTGACTGAGAATACGATGACTGTGGCTGGCAATGTGTCTTATGATAGCCTTATTGTGCAGAACGGCGGCAAGCTGGTGATGCAGAATGGCGGCGCCCTTGATGCCTCCCGTGCCGCAACGATTGCCAACGGCGGTACGCTGGAACTGAACGGTGTAAGCTTTACAAGCAAGGCCGAAGTGACGAATGGCGGTGTGGTCAATGCTCAGGGCGCAACCATTACCTCTGGAGCAGAAATCATCGCTACTAGTGGTACCGGTACTCTCAGCGCAGGCACTGGCACTCTCACGGTCAATGGCCTCATTGGTGCTTCTGAGGGAGCCACACTGCGCCTGGAGGGTAGCGAGGTGAGAATCTACTCCGCAAATATTAATACTGGTGGTGGTGTGCTTGAGCTTGCCGGGAATACATATCTTGGCTACTTGACTGCCTATGCTACTCAGAATATAGGTGGTACCTTGAACGTGGTCCAAAATAGTACTCTCCATACAGAACAGGGTGATCCGTCCAGATATCAGAATATCACTCATAATATCAATCACCTTCACATCAGCAATGGTAAAAAATTGACCATCACTGATAGTACGAATGATTGGAACCACATCTACAATATTTCATTGTTGACCGGTGAAGGTGAAATTGAGTGGGTGGGCGTGAATCGCTGGTTTGACAATACACCTAGTGGCCCGAGCCGCTTGGTGCTCAGTGGAGATAATTCCTTTAAGGGTACTCTGTTGGTGAATCAGTGGGATAATCATGGTTCTATGCAGCATGTGAGCTTGGCTCATGACTATGCCGCTAAGGATATGGTAATCAATCTGTGGGGTGATAGTAATAGCCGTCCGGGGCTTGCTATCAGTACGCAGAATGCGCACGTGGCCGGTATTGGCGGCACCACAAATACTTTCGTGTATGCTGGTGAGATTAGGTCATACGGCAATGGCTCAAATCCTACGTCTACAGCTTTAAATACGCTTACCATTAACACTGCTGGTAAAGATTATACGTATAATGGAACTATACTGGGTGATGCGAGCTATGGCCTTCATCTCGTGAAGGATGGCGCCGGTAAGCAGACGTTCGCCAACAGTGCTAATGCGGTGCATGATGTGACAGTATTGCAGGGTAATTTGGAGTTTACAACCGCCCCCACAGTACACGGTGATGTCAGCATTGCTCAGGGCGCGGAGCTGACGCTTGGCTCTGGGAGTTATTCTTTGAATGCCGGGCAGACTCTTAATGTGCTGGCAGGGGCGGGCGGTATGCCTGCTGTATTGAATAACAGCCTCGTATTGAATGGCGGTAGCTTGAAGTTTAGCGCTTATGATTCCACGGCTGCTGTGCTGAGCACTCAGGGCGTGAGTTTGGGCAGTGACTTCACGACACTGAATGTGTTGTTCGGTAACACGATGTCCATTAGAGAAGGTTCCAGCTATCTGTTGGCGAGCGGTGATTGGAGCGCAGTGGCTGGTAAGCTGACGTGTGATGCCGGGGAGTATCTGCTGGCTACGCTCGGCGCAACCAGCAGTGGACTCCAGGTCACATTTGCTTTGGCGGATGGATATTCGGTGTGGCGAGGTGATGAGAGCGTGCTTCAGGCTGGCTCCAAGGTGCTTTTCGGTTGCTTAGGTGGTTCCAATGATGTCGCGCTGTCCGCCTCTGCAAGTATTGGTACTGCCTATTTCGATAATCTGGGTGACGTCACGGTAAGCTCTGCAAATGGTTCTAGTTTATCGGCTAACACCATTGAGAAGCATGGTGCCGGCGCCTTGGTGCTGGATACCGCGGTAAATGCCGACAGTGTCCGAGTTATCGATTCCTCTACTATTACCGGTAATGGTTCACTGAGTACAACGACTCTGACGGCTGAGGATGATATGACTACCGGCCTTTCTGTACAAGCCGCTAATATCCAAGGTAACGGTCACATATGGACTCTGGATGGTTCAGAAAAGCAGTTCACTCAGACGGCGACAGTTTCTCAGATTAACTCCTTCTCGCAACTGTGCGTGACGGGGCAGGCTGAATTGAAACTCTCAACAGGTGCCACGCTTAATACTGCTATCACTGGTGACGGTACGCTTAGTCAGGCCGGTGAAGGTACGCTTACCTCTACAGCGAAGGTGCAAATCGGTATATTCAATGTTAATTCCGGTAATTTCGAGGCCCAAGGTGATGTGGAGATTGGCTGCCTCAGAGTAGCTGATGGTAGTGAAGTAACGATGTGTAACAGTGCAGCCACCTCTGGTGCCGGTAAAACACTCGGAACTGTTGAGTTGGGAACCGGTGCTATACTTCAGACAAATGATCGTGCGGCGGTTAAGGCTGCTACTTCTGTCGGTGATTTGAAATTGACCGGCTCGGCAGCCACACTGAGGGATCAGTACCATTCAGGGTATTACAACATCGGCTCCTTGTCCTTGGGTGAAGGCGTTGCTTCTGCTACGCTTGATATCGTCAAGAAGGCTGATTCTACATATGCAACGGTTGTAAACCTTGGGGATGCGGATTCCTCTGTGAGTAATTTCA
Organism: uncultured Verrucomicrobiales bacterium; assembly: GCA_937885815.1. Taxonomy (GTDB): domain Bacteria; phylum Verrucomicrobiota; class Verrucomicrobiia; order Verrucomicrobiales; family Akkermansiaceae; genus Akkermansia. The sequence continues at coordinate 7,518 of CALABM010000187.1, forward strand.
GGGGAAGCATAGCTCTCAGCAGCTTGACCGGTCAGGCCAACGATTCCAAACGTTCTCTGTTCCTGGTGCTGGGTGATAGTCTGGCTGCCGCGGGGGCTTCCATCAACATGAAGGCAGCTGATTCCAATACCGCTATTTTGGGCTTGGGTATCAATACGGCTTCTGCCACTATTGCAGGTTTGGAATCGGCCTCTACTTTGTCGAATCGAGCCAAGGTGTTCTCCGGTTCCATCGGAACGACTACGCAGTGGGGCTCTGATTCCTCCGTTCCCGGTACTGTGGGTACAGTTCAGCGCACCCTTGTCATTGATACAGCTTCCGGTGGTGACTATACTTTCTATGGCGAGGTGATGGGGAACCTGAATCTTGTTAAGAAAGGCGCAGGTGTGCAGTCTCTGGCCGGTAGCTCTGCCAATTTTAATGGCTCCATTCTGGTAGAGAACGGCACCTTAGCATTGGGCAGCAGTGCTCTTGGAATGTTGGAGACGGCTACGTCTGTTATGGTTGACGGGGGTAGGCTGGATTTGAGTGCCGCTGGTAGCTCTGCGAATCTTTCCCGTGTAAGCGGTGCCGGTACTGTGGTGTTGAATTATGACATGAACGGAAATGGTTCCGGCTTTGACTTCAGCGGATTAACCGGTGAGGTGGAGCTGCGGAAAGGGCGAATCGAGCTCAACGCATCTACGTTCGGCGCGGATTGTCCGGACTTCCGCTTAACAGCGTCGAATAGTCAGTTGGTGTTCAATGGTAATGGTACCGTAGTCAACAGCAATGTGCACATATCAGCAAATACAACCGATTTCCATGTAAATAGTGGTAAGAGTGGTACTATCGGTGGGGATATAACCGGTAATTCTCTTGTAAAACGTGGTGACGGTAGTTTGACTGTTGGTGGAAATATGAAGCTTAATGGCATGTTATCAACACATGCTGGTGTTGTTATCCTTACCGGTGAGGATAACTCCATTGCTACTGTTGACGGGGCCATGGATAATGGAAATACCGCTGTAGGCACGCTGCGATTGGCTCAGGATGCCCGCTTGGAGGTCACCGATAACATCTGGGGTAGAAGTAACACCGGTATATACTTGGAGTCCGGCGCTGAACTGAACATCTCCGGCCAGAAACTTTCCATCAGCAATCGTGCGGAGGAGGGCACAGCATCATTGGCCGCGACAACAAGTACCGGTCCCGGTGAATACAATATTAACAGAACGAATTATCAGATTAGCAATGCCCATGTGACCTACACCGGCGGCGATGCCACTATCAACAACAGACTTACGAATTCCGCTATCGAGAATGCCGGTAATGGTACCTTGAAGGTGAATAACGCGGATAATACGCTCTCCGGGGTATATGCCACGGGTGGCAGTATTAAGTTGTTTTCTGCTGATGAGCTGGATCTGAAGGCTCTGGAGGTAGCAGCTAGTCTGTCAGTCTCAGCCTATTGCGACGTGCGTGAGAGTGTGGATGAGGAAGCTCGTATCAGCGTGAGAGAAATCGCCACCTTCGGCACAGGCGTCACGCTGAATGCCGACCTCGTGATGAAGAGCGGTGCTACGCTGAAGATTGCCGACACCGTTCAGATGGGTAGCGACGTACGCTTGGAGAGCGGCTTGCAGCTCGCCGGTGCTCAGTATGACACCCTCAGCTCACTGCGTGTTGGCGAGAAGGTTACTCTCTTCAGCGGTGTGGATTCCCTGTTCTTGGGCAATAGTACTGTAGCAAGTGAGACCATCACGCTGGATGACCGCGTGCTGGCAAGCGAATACTTCAATAACCTTTCGGATATCTATTTCTTGGTATATGATACCATGGCCGGTGTAGGTCAGGGCGAACTGAGTATCGCCGTGATTCCTGAACCGACTACTGTCACGCTCAGCCTGATGGCTCTCGCCGGGCTTGCCGCCCGCCGTCGCAGAAAGTAATCGGTTGTTTATACGGGAGGTATTAAATTGACTGGCCGCTGTTCCATCTCGGAACAGCGGCTTTTTTCTAAAAACGTGTATTTTAGGTGGCGAATCGGCAATGCCATCTTGTATCAGGAGAGGTGTTATTTTTGTGAACTTATGGTGCCGCATTTAATGTAGCTGCTCTCAACTCGCATGTGATTCCTCATCATATGCTTGACATACGGAGGGCTTTTTGCTAAAAATTAACTGAGATGAAACCCAGATACGTTCTTCTGATAGCCATTGCAGTGGGGTTGGGTGGCGGTTACTTGGCCGCGCCGGGCTTGCTGCCAGCGCTCACGAAAGCCATTTATGGTGACAGCGTGGCAAAGGCTCCTACCCAGACCACTCAGAATCAACCGACAACCGATATTCCCACGGATACTCCTGCAGAGGATGACGGCCAGCCTAGTGAAACTCCGTCAGCCACAGCCGGTGGCGGTGAGGACTTTGACTGGGAAGGTGAACCGGAAGACGGGATGGATCGATTTGAGGATGATAATGTGGATCCGGATGCCTTCGTTGACGGAGAGGAAGAAGTTCTGCCGGAGGATACGGATTTGGAAGGTGAGAACACGGAGCCTGAGCGCATTGCCCGTTATCGCCGCCGCGGCACCGGACAGGGTGAGGATGATGGCTCCACCGCTGTGCGTGAACCCGCTCATCAGGGGCGCCTTAGCCCGGCTGTGTGGCGCCAGCCCAAGGTTTTGAAGCGCCGTTTGGCCGGTCGTCTTCGTAACAGGCTCAGGGGCGTTGACCAAGAGCGCGTGGAGGAGTTCCTGAAAGATCCTGAGGTTCGCCTTATGCTGGCACAGTGGGAGCTGTTGCACCGTAGTGATTTGAATGCTCTTTCTAATTTGATGAAAGATCGTGATGCTTGCAATGCTTTGTCACCTTTGCTGAATGATTTGCAGTGGATAACGGGTTTCGTGTATGATGGAGAGCTGCAGAATGCGGAGGTGGCTCTTTCCATGCTGGCACACTTCCGTCAGGTGGATCCCAAGATGGATGAAGAAGTGCTGGTGGATGGCGGTGACCGCCCGTCTGTGGCCGGGTTGAAGCGCCGTGTGGCCGGTGCGGTGGCTGTGCAGTTCACGCGTAATAACTGGTATGGCGAAGAACGTGAGCTTACTCGTGAGGAAATGCAGCAGTTTAAGGATTTGGGGTATTCCATGCCCAGTCTTCCCTCGGATAACCGCCGCAACCGTGGCCGTACGGATCCCTATCGTGCCGCACGTGAGCGTTATCTCTTCTTCGCAGAGAGTATTGACCAAGAGCGCTTGAATAGCTATTTTGCTGAGCTGCCCACATGGTTGCTTCAGTACTGCTGTGGCTGGAAGGGGCACAGCCCCTTCGGCACAGCCTCCACTATGCGTTGGCTGCGTGATAATTGCGCTGCTCCTTCCAGAGCATACACCGGTATGGCTTATCAGGTGCCTTATCTTCCCACGAACGTGTATGGAGACTCCATCTTCACGCAGTGGTACTACCAGCCCTTCGATGCTATTTATCCCGGCAACTTCGCCAAGGAAACGCGAGATGTAGGTGCTGTGTGTGGTGGTCTTTCTCACTTTGGCACGTCTGCAGCCTGCGCCAATGGTGTGCCGGCCATCACAATGGGTGAGCCCGGGCACTGCGCCTATGCTGTTTACTTTGACGGCAAGTGGCATGGCGCTAACTCCCTCTCGGAGGATCGCCATCCGCACTGGAACACCTGGGGCGAGACTACATGGAGTGCTTTGCAGATGCAGACGGCTATGTACCAGCAAGGGGCCATCACTCGTGACGCTCAGATGGTCTGCACCATGGCCACGGTGCTTTCCGAACACCGCAACCCTGTAAACGCCCTGAAGCTTTATGAGCTCTCCGTGCAGATGCAGCCCTTGTACCGCCCGGTTTGGGGGCTTTATATGGATACGGCCTCCCGTTCCCTTGGCCGCCGCCCCCGCAGGTGGCTTGGTGTGAACGAGTTCGTGTGTACTTCCATTGCTCCTGAGCACCCGGAAATGTGCGCCAAGTTCCTGCGCGAGCGCATTTATCCCTCCATGCTTGCCACTCTGCGTTCTCCCAAGCAGAAGCTCGCTGCATTCGAGGCGTTCTTTAAGAATCTGAATATCAATGAGAAGGCCCAGTGGGATTTCCACCTGCTGCTGGACATGCAGTATGAATCCCTCGGTCGCTCCCGTGTGCATAAGGAGCGCTACATGCGTATCCTTGTTGAGAACGTGGTACTGCATCCTCAGTTCTGCCAGATGATTGCATGGGCCGTAAGAAAGGCCCATGCAGAAGGTAAGCCCTTTGCTCGCAAGGTGATGGAAATGATTGCGGAGGCTGTTACTGCGCATCCTGAGGCAAAGGATTTGATTTCCTGCGGTGTCATTCGTGGAGCTGAGGAGATTCAGGATATCGAGCTCATGAATGAATGGAGCGCCGATTATCTGAAGCCGCAAATCCAGATGCCTCAGTTTGAGCCTGTGGGCGGTAATCTGGTATCCGCCGGTGGTCTCGTGATGCTCAGCAAGTATAATGATGACCAGAGCAACATCATTAATCACGCTGCCGCTCTCACCGAGAATGGTGGCCACATCTACTCCGCTTTCGGTAAGCACCAGACGGTGACCGTCATGCTGCCCAAGAGAACGCGTATCGGCGGTATTGTGATTGTTCCCACGAACGGTTGCAGCTCGTACCGCACTTGGAAGATTGAGATTTCGACTGATGGTAATAACTGGCAGACCCTTACGGAGCTGCCGGACGGCTCCAATGAAGCCTGTATCCGCATCAGCATTAAGCGCAGTCATCCCACGGCTCGGTTCATCCGTATCGACTCCGGTGAGGATCAGCTCGTAGGTATTAACTTCAAAGCAATTCTCGTATATGACAACAAGAGGACTCGGTAAAACAATCGTGGCAGCCTTGCTGCTGTTAACCTCATTTGCTCCGGCGGCTCAGCGTGCAGAAACCTTTGCTGAGGCTCTGCAGAAGGCCGGTGATGATGGGGTGGTGGCATACTGCTATGGTCCGGATTGGAATCGCCGCAGCGTACTGCTGCTGAACACGTTCTGGAAGACTCCTGAGGCTGAGGCTGCTGTGGGGGATGCTGTGATGGTGGCCGTTCCCTTCTATGAGAGGAATGATGCCCGTGGTGCGGAAGACGCCGGTCGAATTCGCGGCAATATGCCTGCACCCGCCTTCAGCGTGTGTCCCACTGTGATGTTCTTCGACAAAAATGGCCGCAAGTACGCGGAGTTCCAAGGGGCTGACTATCTGGGCTCAGATGATGCTTGCACGGATGGCGTGAATAACATGCGCATCCGAGTGGAGGCATTCAGGCGCCAGCGTGAGCTGCTGGCTCAGGCGGAGACTCAGGTGGGTGAGGCTAAAGCCCGCTTGCTTCTTGAGGTGGGCGAGCTGCCCATCGCTCTGCCTGAGGGGTATCTGCAGCAGCTGGAGCTGGCTGACCCCACGGATAAGCTCGGTGGCCTCCGCCGCCATAGGTTTGACCCCCTGAAGTTCATGTATGAGCAGCTGGACACGCCGGATGGCTTCCTGAAGCCGGATTTCGTGGCTGACTTGCCCCAAATGAAGCGCGATGTCATGGCTATCGTGGAAGACGAGGCATACTCTCCCCGTGATCGTCAGGCGGTGTTTAACCTGCTCATTGGCCAGTCTCGCCGCGATAATATCCAAGCGAACCAGCTTAAGGGGTACATTCGCCGTGTGATTCGAATCGACGAGAATACGGACTATGGTCGCCTTTCTCCCACTCTTATGACGCTTTGGGGGAATAACCGCCCCAGACTGAGCTCCGATGAGCGCCGCGCTCAGCGCGAAGCTCGCCGCGACCGTGACCGCCGCCGCCGCGACCGCGAGCGTGACCAGCGCCGTGCAAACGATATGATTGAGATTGACTAATTCTCAATAAGTCGTATCGGTATCATTATCATCTTTACCTCTTCTGTCGCGCCAGCGGTAGAAGAGGTAAAGCATTTTTCGGGAGAGCACATATCCGCTGCCTAGCCAGATAAGGAAGATAAGCATCCTTTTAGGGTCCCTCCGTAGAGATGATTCCCAGCCCAGCACTTCATAAAGGCTGCAGCCAGCTATGACTGCGACTAAAATATATCCCAGATATATCACTAGCAGGGCCAGCATGAGAGAACACCATTTGTGCCGCACTTCTTCATCCTTGAAAAGCGTGAAGAGCGTTGCGGCAAATAGGAGCAGAAGGCAGGTGATGAATTGCTCAGCGTGTGCATTATCACGCAGCCAGCTTGTATCAGCAAGAATCGGTATCATCATAGGGTGTGTGGGTCGTTTCCGTGTGGTTCCAGCCCGGCAGGATGTGCTGCCAGAAGGTATAATGGGGGCTCCGGCTCTCTGCCGCCATGCGTTCGGCTGTCATCCGGAAGGGATAAATCTGCACGGGAACAGACTTAACTCCGGCTGAGAACGCTTCTTGTACCAGCGTGTAGAGTTCTTCTATCAGTGAGTCAGTCATGGCAAAACAGCCCACAGAGGAGGTTCCCCCGTGCACCATGATAAACGAGCCGGTGCGGCCTAGCGTTGTATCATAGCTGTTCGGGTAGCCGATGTTAAAAGCCAAATGAAAGCGGCTGCGGGGATTCATAGCAGCCGGGTGTACGCGGTAGAATCCTTCCGGCGCTTGGCGGTCACCCTCGCGCGTTTTAGGGCCGATTGTGCCGCTCATGGCGGCAATTGGGTAGGTCTTCAGGAGTTGCCAATGCTGTGATGCTTCCTGCACGTAGAGCTCCAGTATGCGCTCTTCTTTGATGATGCGGAGGAAAACCGGTTTTCCTAAGTGCGCTTCCAGCATGGCGAGGCAGTGCTGCCTCGCCATGGCTACACGGAGCTCCGGTGGGATGATGGGCGGCTCCGTCTCCATGCGGATGAGTGGTTATGATTTGCTGCGCTTGATGCAGGCTTCAAAAATGGCCATCATCAGCGCATAGATGAGCAGGAAGCAGGCGGGAAGGGCGGAGGTGAGCCACGGTGCCACACGGAAGGTGTCTGCCAGCTTTTCGGGCTGGGGACGGCCCATGCTCAGCCATGTGTCTACCCCGGTGCAGAGAAGCCATGACAGCAGCAGCCAGAGAGCGTAACAGCAAATGGCAGTCAGGAAGACGCGCACTTGGTCTTTGGCGCAGAAGCAGCTCAGCAACCACAGCACGGGCACCAGCCAGTATATGACAGGGAACTTCACCGTGATATCCGCATAGCCCGCAGCTTTCATGAGTGCGAATAATTTGGGGGTGATGGCCGCCTCCAGACCGCCGGCTATCATTACCAGCTCAGCGAGCAGCAGGAAACTCATGAGGCTGAAAATAACATTCCAGACACCCCCCAGCCACTTCATTGCGTAAAACTGAAGGGCTATGATGATAATCCATGCATACTTCGCTGGAGAACTACAGAGCGTATTGAGAAAATTCTTCCAGAGTTCGTCAGTCGTTAGCCCTGTTACAGCATCCTGGCAGGCAGAGGCAAGCATAACCAGAAGAATGAGCAACAGAACCTGAAAAAATGTTTTTACAATTGCCATAACTACTGCATTCTAATCCATCTCCCCCCCGTGAGTCAAGGGCAATATTTGCAAAAGTGTGGCCTGATGGCACGTGGGCGTAATAAAGTGTTGCTAAATCATGTTTGACGGGGTATACTCGGGGGCGTATGAGCGAAGAGCCTGAGGATTACAATGCATTTGGAAAGTGGGATGCCGTGGGTGCGGCTGCAATGCTTGGTATTGTGCCGGCAGTGTTTCATTTCATTTTCAATGATCATGATATTCCCGGCACTATTTCTTGGGCGGTTGTATCACCGATTGCTGCTGCGAGCGTATATCTGCTTGGCATTGTGATGGATGGCAAGGCTGTGGGGCGAATTGTAAACCTTGTCGGCATGGTGCTGACGGTCATCTATATCATCATCGGCTATTTTCTGTGGAGGCGGGCCGTGGAGCGTATTTTCCCAACGTCGCTCCCCGCGCAGGAGGAGCCTGCCGCATCCGCTGAGGCTGCTACTACGAGCCAATCTCAATGATATTGATTTCCGGCGGACAGAAGAAGCGCATATTCCATATACTGCCCACACCACGTGAAACATATACGCGCCGTTCCCCCTCAAAGGTGTGGAGCCCCGCGGGCATGGAGGAGCGGAAGCTTACGTAGGTATCCGTAAAGGGGATTCCCAGCTGGCCGCCGTGGGTGTGTCCGGAGAGCATGAGGTCCCAGTCATACTGGCGCAGTAGCCAGCGGCTTTCTGGGTCATGTGAGAGCAGGAGTACAGCCGTGGGCTCTTCACCAGCCGGCTTCATGCAGAGCTGCGGTGCCTCATCTCCTTCATTCCAATCCCCCAGCCCGATAATCCTGATTTTTCCTTGATGGGGAGTCTCAAAATCCACAGCCTGATTACGCAGCAGCGTAACGCCGGCAGTGCTCAGCACTCGTTCTACTTGCTCCTGTTTCTCGTAATCATGATTTCCGAGAATGGCGTATGTGGGGGCGATGTCTGCCAGCTCACGGAAGCCGTTTACTACCCAGCGTGTACGGCGGAAGCGCTCATCTGCCGTCACTAAATCACCGCAAAAGACGATGATGTCCGGCTTCTGCCTGCGAAGTTCTTCCACTACTTGGGCTAATAAATCCGGACTATTATGCAGGTCTGATATAAGGGCAATCCGCAGAGGCCCTGAGCCGGGCAGAGCCTCTGCGGGTAAGGTGATGGTGTTGCACTCCGGATGCGCCGCCTCCCAACCGCCTATAACCTCTGCTCCGCATTTGCAGAGCAGGGCAGCCAGAGCCAGCGTTACATAGCGGTATTTATTCCGTATAACGTGGTCTGTGCCGCGGCGGATGAGGTGGGGATTCTTCATGGAGTGCCGGAGGGATTACTGTTTTGCGTTGAAAAGGGCCAGTTCGGGGGCTAAGAAGACGCCGTCCTTGCGGATGAGCTTGCCATCAAAGTAAATCTCGCCGCCACCGTATTCCGGGCGCTGGATGCAGACCAAATCCCAGTGAATAGCGGATTCATTGCCATTCGGGGCTTCGTCGTAGCACTGGCCGGGTGTCAGATGGAAGGAGCCTGCAATCTTCTCATCAAAGAGGATATCGCGCATGGGGTGAAGCACGTGCGGATTTACACCAAGTGCAAACTCGCCGATGTAGCGGGCGCCTTCATCCGTGTCCAGAATCTTGTTCAGAGCCTCATCATTACCATTGCAGTGGGCCTCCACAATCTTGCCGTTTTCGAAGCGGAAGCTCACGCCGTCAAAGGGAATGCCGTGGTAAATGGTGGGGGCGTTGTAGGTGATGGTGCCGTTGATGCTGTCACGCACGGGAGCTGTGTATACCTCGCCATCCGGTATATTGCAGTCACCGGCGCAAAGAATGGCCGGTATGCCCTTGATGCTGAAGCGCAGGTCCGTGCCGGGACCAACGATGCGCACCTCATCCGTGGCTTCCATCATCGCCTTGAGTTTCAGCATGCCTTCTTTCATCGCGGCGTAGTCTGCCAAGCAGCAGCGGAAGTAGAAGTCCTCGAAATCTTCCGTGCTCATGCCGGCAGCCTGAGCCATGCTGGGGGTGGGCCATGCCAGCACTGTCCATTTGCGCTGGTTGACGGTGAGGTCACTGGCGGGCTTCATGTGTTTGCTGATGATTTTCATGCACTCTGCGGGCACGTCTGCGGACTCGAAGCTGTTGTAATCGCCATAGAACACGATGTTTACGGCCATATCCTGAGCGCGCTGCAGGCGGTAACGGCCTTCCAGCTCGTATTGCTCCTCGGTGGCGGCCATCTGGAGCTCGCGGTTGATGGCGGCATGGCTGATATCCACATGAGGGATACCGCCGGCGCGGCGCACGGCACGGATGAGCTCCACCACCATGGCATCCGGAATGTCCTGCATGCGCAGGTTTACGTGCTCGCCGGGCTGCACACGCACGGCGTAGCCTACTACCTGCTCCGCGAGTTTCTGATAACGGGGGTCTTTCATGATATCAGTCCATTACGGGGTTGAGAATAGCCAGCTCGGGATCCGTGAAGATGCCGTCCTTGCGGATGAGTTCACCGTCAAAGTAGATTTCGCCGCCGCCGTAGTCCGCACGCTGGATGCACACCATATCCCAGTGCACCTGAGAGCGGTTTCCGTTGTCGCAGTTTTCGTATGCCTGACCGGGGGTGAAGTGGAAGGAACCGCCGATTTTCTCGTCGAAGAGAATGTCGCGCATAGGCTTCAGGATGAAGGGGTTCACGCCAAGGGCGAACTCGCCGATGAAGCGAGCGCCTTCGTCGGAGTCCAGAATCTTGTTCAGGGCTTCGTCATTACCATTGCAGTGGGCTTCCACAATCTTGCCGTCCTTGAAGGTGAGGCGGATGCCGTCAAAGGGAATACCCTGGAAGAGGGTGGGAGCGGTGTAGTGAATGGTGCCGTTCACGCTGTCCTTAATGGGGGCGGTGAAGACTTCGCCATCCGGTATGTTCATCTCACCGGCGCAGGGAATGGCAGGCATGCCCTTTATGCTGAAGCGCAGGTCCGTACCCGGCCCCACGATGTGTACCTCATCGGTCTTCATCATGCGCTCGGCCAGCTTGTCCATGGCTGCTTTCAGGGCATCATAGTCAGCCAAGCAGCAGCGGAAGTAGAAGTCCTCAAAGGATTCCGTGCTCATGCCGGCACCCTGTGCCATGGAGGGGGTGGGCCAGCGCAGCACGCACCACTTGGTCTTGCACACGCGGTGGTTATGCACGGGGCGCATGTGCTTCATGGCCAGCTTCATGGCCTCTGCAGGCACGGAGGAGTTCTCGAAGCTGTTGCAACCGCCACGGATGGCGATGTAGGCATCCATTTTCTGCATTTCAGCCAGTTCGAGGCCGGCGATGCACTCGTACTGCTCATCTGTGGCACCGGCGAGCATTTCGCGGGTCACGCGGCTGTGGCGCAGATTGATGTGCGGGTGGCCACCGGCGGCGCGCACGGCGCGGATAAGTTCGATGGCGATTTCATCCGGTGCATCGATAATCTCCAGCAGCACGTGCTCACCGGGTTGCACGCGGCAGGAGTGGGATATGAGGCTCTGAGCGAGCTGTGTTGTTCTCGGATCTGTCATGATTGTTTCTGGTGGTGAGGGTTAAAGATGTATTAAAGTTTGGTGGTGAGGAGTTTCATGGCCTCGCAGAGGTCTTCTTTCGTTACCTCTTTGGAGAGAACCGGTTCTCCGAGCGCCTTCAGCAGCACGAAGCGGATAGTGCCGCCGCTGAACTTCTTGTCACTCGCTGTGAACTTCAGCGCGCGTTCCACGCTCACATGCTCCGGCAGGGTCCGCGGAAGCTCCAGTGCTGCCAGTGTGTCCAGAATCTCCTTCTCATCTGTTGCACTCAGGCCGCAGTACTTGCGGGAGAGCCACAGCGCTCCGCGCAGCCCCAAGCTCACTACTTCGCCATGCAGCAGCTCGCCGTACGGCACGCTGGCTTCAACGCCGTGGCCGAGGGTGTGGCCGAGGTTCAGGAATGCACGCACTCCCTGCGTTTCCTTCTCGTCTTCTTCCACGATACGGGCTTTGATGGCGATGTTTTCTGCAATGATATTGGGGAGGCTGTCGATGGTATTCAGGGTAAAACCGAGGTCTATCTCATCTGCCAGTTGGCGCAGCGTTTGCAGCATACGGGGCTTGCGGATAGCGGCGTGTTTCACCATCTCGGCCATACCCTCGCGCAGCATAAACTCGTTGTTGCCCACGGGCTGAATCTCCAGATAGTCGTAGAAAGATGCAATCCTCTGCTGGCTGCGGCGGAACCCTTTGCTCTGTGGGTGATTGAGGGCCCGGAGGTAATCGCAGAGCGCTTCCCCC
>CALABM010000188.1 GCA_937885815.1 uncultured Verrucomicrobiales bacterium
CCCACAGCCACCTTCTTGACGGCATACGAAATCTGTGCTCGAGCCTCGAGCAATTCACGATTTCGGCACAGGGTTTCATACACCCCTGAGCCCACGGTACCAAGGCCTGCCAGGCCTAACTGAAGCGTTTCTCCAATCATTGCGCGCGCCGCATTATACAAAACTTTTCCCTACCACTCAAGCCTATATTGAGGCAACAGAAAAAAAATCAGGCGGAGGATGTCCGCCGATTGATGCCTGACTCCGGATAGTATATCACCTATCGAAACGCCTGTTTTCATACGCCTTTCGCGTACGAACCGGGTCGGGCCGCATGGGGCGATATGCCTCCAGAGGCCCCAGTGCAGAGCCACGATAGGCAACCTCACCATCAGCATGCGACTCAAAAAGGCTGACAACCGAGCGGGCAACATCGCGGTGGTGCCTGTCGAGTCTGGGATTGCGCTCCACATAGCGGGCAAGCATATAGCCGCCATAAAAATCCATCACCGTGGCTGCGCCTTTGGCAGAGAGCACCTTCTGCTGTTCGGACGGTAGCTGAGCCACAGTGCGCTGCCACACACCATCCCAGTCCGACATCTGGTGCCACATAGCGCTGTCAGCCTCGTTCACAGCCTTCCTGCTGTAGGACGCCACCGCAAATTCCGTTGCAAAATCCGGAGATGAAGGGTCGAGCCCCAGACGGCTGAGCGATTTCTCGAACTCTATGCTGTAGAGCAGAGCGAGGTACACCTTCTCCTCATACGTCATCTGCTGCAGCATGAGCGCGGCAACATAAGGCGCGTCAAGCGACGGCTTGCGGCGGCAGTTTTCCTCCAGTGACACCGGCTCATGCCCATACACTTGTACCCCCCAAGGCAAACGAAGAAACCGGCGCATATCGGCATCTTTCTCAAACCAGTCAGCACTCACATTCTGCGCCAAATCCTGCACGGGTTGAGACTGACAGCCAGCCAACAACCAAAACGAACCTATGAACATTAAAAAATACCATTTACCGCAGTTTGCGCACGTCATGCGCACAATATAAGAGAAAAATCATCATTCTTCAAGCTATTTTTTGAAAAAACGGGTTGAATTAAGGCTTGAAAAAAGCGGGTATATGGTGTATAAGGCGCGCATGTCAACGTCCATTCGCACACGTTTTGCTCCGTCGCCCACCGGCTATCTGCACATTGGTGGTGCGCGTACCGCTCTGTTCAACTATCTCTTTGCCCGCAAGATGGGGGGTACCTTCATCCTGCGTATCGAAGATACCGACCAGGAGCGCCACGTGGAAGACGCCATGAAGGCCATCTTCACCGGCATGAGCTGGCTCGGTCTGGATTGGGATGAAGGTGAAGGCAAGGGCGGCCCCTGCGAGCCGTACTTCCAGAGCCAGCGCAAGGACATTTATGACCGCTACTTCAACAAGCTTGTGGAGATGGGCCGCGTGTATGAGTGCCCCGCTCCGAACAAGCGTGATAAGAACGGCGATGAGATTCCCGGCACCAGCGAGGGTACTGTGTGGCGCTTCCGCTTCAAGCGTGATGGTGTCATGACCCTGAATGACCTCGTGTGCGGTGAAATCTCCGTGGACTACACGAATGAGGATAACACGCCGGATATGGTGGTGAAGCGCACGGATGGCTCATACATCTTCCACCTTGTGAACGTGGTGGATGACATCGAGATGAAAATCTCTCACGTTATCCGCGGCGAGGACCACATCATGAACACCTTCAAGCACCTGCAGCTCTTTGACGCCTTTGGCGTGGAGCCGCCCGTGTACGCCCACATCCCCCTCATCCAGAACCCGGACGGCTCCAAGATGAGCAAGCGAGATGTAGGCGCCCAGCTCGGCAACTACCCGGAGGAAGGCTTCCTGCCGGATGCCGTTATCAACTTCATTGCCCTGCTCGGCTGGAGCAGCAAGAGCGATAATGAGATTTTCAGCAAGGAGGAGCTTATCGACCTCTTCTCTCTGGAGAATGTAAACCGCGCCGCCGCTAAATTTGATATCACCAAGTGCAAGTGGATGAACCAGCAGCACATCATGCGCCTGCCCGCTGAGAAGTTCATCGAGCTCGCCATGCCCTTCTGCACCGCCGCCGGTCTGGAGGACACCGCTCAGCTCCGCGAGCTTCTTCCCGCCGTGCAGACCAAGGTGCAGCTCCTCAGCGAGGTGCCCGCTTGGGCTAAGTGGCTGCAGGTGCTGGAGTACGAGCAGGAGAACATGGCCAAGCTGCAGGAAAACGCCCGCGAAATGCTCGGCCACTTGGTAGAGGCCTTCAACGGCATTGAGGAATGGAGCGGCGAGGCAGCCTTCCAAGTCATCAAACCGCTGGCTAAGGCCAACGGCGTGAAGGTGGGCGCCATGATGTTCCCGCTGCGCATGGCCCTCACGGGCACGCACGCCGGCCCCGGCATTGATGTCATCATGCAGGTTCTGGGCCGTGAGGAGGTGCTGCGCCGCATCTCCATCTTCCCCTGCTGATATTGAAACAATTCACTGAGTTGGGGCGCGCGTGGCGCGCCCTGCTCTTTTTATACCTCCCTACCGAACAGATATGCGCACCACAGATTTCGATTACTTTCTGCCTGAAGAGCTCATCGCGGACCGCCCCCTGCCGGATCGCGCTGCCAGCCGCATGCTCGTGGTTCACCGGGATACCGGCCTCATCGAGCACCGCCACTTCAGTGACATTCTGGAGTACGTGCAGCCCGGTGACCACTTCGTGCTGAATAACACAAAGGTGGTTCCCGCACGCTACTTCAGCAATGATGGCAGCATCGAACTCGTGCGCGCAGGCCTCGCCCAAGAGCTGGTTTGGAAGTGCATGGTGCGCCCCGGCAAGAAGATGAAAGTAGGCCGCACCGTGCAGGTGGGTGATGCCACGGGCGTGGTGGAAAGCATAGATGACGAAGGGTACCGCTACATCCGCTGGGATAAGTTCATTGACCCGGAGGTATACGGCCGCCTCGCGCTGCCCCACTACATGAACCGCGAAAGCGAGCCCGCCGACAAAGAGCGCTATCAAACCGTATACGCCGAGCACGAGGGCGCCATCGCCGCCCCCACAGCAGGCCTGCACTTCACGCCTGAAATCCTCGCCCAAGTGCCGCACAGCTTCGTAACGCTTCATGTTGGCGTGGGTACCTTCCGCCCCGTGAAGGCTGAGTTCATTGAGGACCACCACATGCACCGCGAAAGCTTCACCCTGCCGGAAGACACCGCAACGGCCATCGAGAAAGCCCGCCGCGTGCTCGCTGTGGGTACTACCAGCGTGCGCGTGCTGGAAACACTCGCCACCCGCCATGGTCGCCCCCTGCCCCCATGCAGCGGCGATACGGACATCTTCATTTACCCCGGCTATGAATACAAGGTGGTGGGCGGCCTGCTCACGAACTTCCACC
>CALABM010000189.1 GCA_937885815.1 uncultured Verrucomicrobiales bacterium
CTGCGGCCCCCGCCCGATTGACCGCGATATCCCGCGGACGGGCCCGACGACCTTCACCTTCTCCCTGCGCCCGCTGCTCTCCAGCGACAACGCAGCTGAGGTGGGCCGCAAGAGCCTGCCGCTGGTAAGTGCCGTTACCATCGCCCGTGATGAGCTGGGCTACGTGCACGCCTCCACCTCCACCATGGGTGCCACCATCCACATCACCATGCCGAATGGCTCCACCATCGAGTACAAGGAGCCCTTCCTTCAGCGTGAAGATGGTATGCTGCGTGCCTATGCCACAGCTGAAGGCTGCATCACCTCCCCCACCACCTTCCATCACCTGAAGAGCTGGCGCCCGGCCAACCTCATGCGCATCGCGGAGTACTCCAGTTCTTCCGGCCGCAATGAATCCGCCTGGAGCCTCATCGACGGCCGCCGCGATACCTTCTGGCACACCCGCTGGCATGAGCCCTGCGCAGAGTACCCGCACCATGTCGTGATTGATTTGGGCACCCGCAGTGAGCTTGCAGGCCTTTCCGTCACCCCGCGTCAGGCACGCTCCAGCTCCCGCGTACGCAAGCTGGCCTTCTACCTGAGCGATGACGGCAGCCACTGGCCGCAGGAGCCCGCCGCCACGCTGGAAATGCCGGATAGTGATGACGAGCAGACCGTCATGCTGCCGGAGGCTGTGGTAACACGCTTCGTGAAAATTGTGTGCTTGGAGCCCATGGTGGCCAATGAGAAGTACGCTGCTATCTCCGAGGTAACCCCCATCATCACCTCCATCGTGGGCGAGTACCCCTCACATGCATTCTTCTCCGTAAGCTATGCCAGCAGTGAGTTGGAAGAAGGCGGCCCCGCACGCAATGTGCTGGATGGCAACCCAGATACCTACTGGCACACCCTCAAGGGCGTGACACTCGCCAGCTATCCCCACGAAATCCGCATCAACCTCGGCGGTGAGCGCACCATCAGAGGCATCACCTACCAGGCGGCTCCCGTGGAAGAGGCTCGCGTGCGTGAATATGACGTCTACGTCAGCATGGACGGCGAAAACTGGGGCTCCCCCGTGGTGAGCGGCATCATGGAGAACAACGTGAACGTGCAGAACGCCCTGTTCTACAGCACCGTGCGCGCCAAGTTCATCCGCTTCGTCGCCAGAAGCTCCCACAGCGGTGGCGACAGCGCCGCTATCTCCGAGCTGAACGTCATCGAAGCCCGCTGATATCCATCTGAAAAAACATCAGATTTTTACTCCGAATCCCTCCCGGTTCACAGTAGCCGGGAGGGATTCTGCCATTTCCTATGTCATTACAGAGAGCAGGCTTGACAGGCGTAGTACCAAAGGAGTAGAATCACGTTTCTACAAATTTTCATTCTACGCACTAAAATCATCATTATATGGACAAGATTGTATATCATTTCGGCGGTGGTACCGCTGATGGCGATGGCAGCATGAAAGCGCTGCTGGGCGGTAAGGGCGCCAATCTGGCAGAGATGGCCAAAATCGGCCTTCCCGTGCCTCCGGGCTTCACCATCACCACAGAGGTTTGCACCTACTACTATGATAACGGCCTGACATACCCGGCTGAAATGGATACCCTTGTACACGAAGGCATCACCCGCATGGAAGAGCTGGTGGGCCGTAAGTTTGGTGATACAACGGCCATGCCCCTGCTGGTATCCGTGCGTTCCGGTGCCCGTGAGTCCATGCCCGGCATGATGGACACCATTCTGAATCTGGGTCTGAATGATGAGACAGTGGAGGCCATGGCAGCCGCCACGTCCAACCCGCGCTTCGCTTGGGACTGCTACCGCCGCTTCGTGCAGATGTACGGCGATGTGGTGATGGGCGTGCAAAAGCAGGAGGGCGAGGATTTGGAGCCCTTCGAAAGCATCATCCACAAGCTGAAAGAGGAGCGCTACGGCAAGGACATTGCAGACTCCGAGCTCACCGCTGATGACAACCGCGAGCTCGTGCGCCGCTTCAAGACACTCGTACTCGCCCGCAGTGGCCGCCAGTTCCCGGCAGACCCGTGGGAGCAGCTTCAGGGCGCCATCGGTGCCGTGTTCGGCTCATGGAACAACGAGCGCGCCATCACTTACCGCCAGAAGTACGGCATTCCCAGCGAGTGGGGTACTGCCGTGAACGTGCAGTGCATGGTGTTCGGTAACACGAGTGATGAATCCGGCTCCGGTGTGGCCTTCACACGTAACCCCGCCAGCGGCAAGAACGAGTTCTACGGCGAGTTCCTCATGAACGCTCAGGGTGAGGACGTGGTGGCCGGTGTGCGCACCCCCGATCCCGTGGCCCGCTTGGCTGAGGTCATGCCCAGCGCCTACGCTGAGCTCTGCGATATCCGCAAGACCCTCGAGACTCACTTCCGCGATATGCAGGACTTCGAGTTCACCATTCAGGACCGCAAGGTTTACATGCTCCAGACCCGCAACGGCAAGCGCACCGGCATCGCAGCCTTCCGCATCGCCTGCGATATGGAGAAGGAAGGCCTCATCGACTGGAAGACTGCCGTGAAGCGCATCCCCGCCGATCAGGTGGACCAAGTGCTCGCCCCCGTGTTTGACGCCGGCGCCGTGAGCAAGGTGCAGCCCATCACCCGCGGCCTGAATGCCGGCCCCGGTGCAGCCTCCGGCCGCATTTGCCTGAACGCCGCCCGCTGTGAGGAAGCTCACAAGCGTGGTGAGAAGGTGCTCCTGGTACGTCTGGAGACCTCCCCTGAAGACCTTCGCGGCATGATTGCAGCAGAAGGCATCCTTACCGCCCGTGGCGGCCTTTCCAGCCACGCTGCACTCGTGGCCCGCCAGATGGGCAAGGTCTGCGTGTGTGGTGCCAGTGAGATGGAGATTGATTACCACAACCGCACCGTCACCATCGCCGGCAAGGTGTACAAGGAAGGTGATTACCTCTCCTTGGATGGCACCGGCGGCTACGTCTACGCCGGCAAGATGCCCACCGCCCCCTCTGAGGTGATTCAGGTGCTGATTAAGAAGACCCTCAAGCCTGAGGAAAGCCACACCTACCGCGACTTTGCCCGCGTGATGGAGTGGTGCAGCCGCGCCACCAAGCTCGGTGTTCGCACGAATGCTGACTCCCCGGATCAGGTGGAAGCCGCCATTGCCTTCGGCGCTCAGGGTATCGGCCTCTGCCGTACCGAGCACATGTTCTTCGGCGGTAACCGCATTGACTTCATGCGCCGCATGATTCTTGCCACGCATGAGGAAGACAGCCGCGAAGCCGTGGCCAACCTCCTCCCCTTCCAGAAGAGCGACTTCAAGGGCATCTTCAAGGCTCTGGCCGGCAAGCCCGGTACCATCCGCCTGCTGGACCCGCCCCTGCACGAATTCCTGCCCACCACCAAGGAGCAGCAGCTGGACCTCGCTAAGAAGTTCAACATGCCCGTGGAAGTTATCATTCGCCGCGTGAGCGAGCTGCATGAGTTCAACCCCATGCTCGGCCACCGCGGCTGCCGCCTTGGCATCGCCCACCCCGAAATCACGGAAATGCAGGCTCGCGCCATCATTGAGGCCGCCATCGAGGTGCAGGAGGAAACCGGCTGCGAAGTGCACCCGGAAATCATGGTACCGCTTGTCTCCTTCAAGCGCGAGCTTGACCTGCAGAAGGAAGTCATTGACCGCGTGGCTGAGACCGTCTTCCAGGAGAAGGGCCGCCGTGTTTCCTACAAGGTTGGCACGATGATTGAGATTCCCCGCGCCTGTGTAACGGCTGATGAAATCGCTGAAACGGCTGAGTTCTTCTCCTTCGGCACGAATGACCTCACTCAGACCGGCCTCGGCATGAGCCGTGACGACTCCGGCACCTTCCTGCCCAATTACCGCAATCTGGAGATTGTGAAGGCAAACGTGTTTGCCAGCATTGACCAAGAGGGCGTAGGTAAGCTGATGAAGCTTGCCGTAAAGCTGGGTCGCGAGACCCGCCCCGGCATGAAGATGGGCATCTGCGGCGAGCACGGTGGTGACCCCGCCTCCGTGAAGTTCTGCCACAGCCTGAACCTGGATTATGTATCCTGCTCCCCCTACCGCGTGCCCACCGCACGCCTTGCAGCCGCTCAGGCTGCTCTGGCCGAGCAAGCATAAATCCGCCACCATTCCTAACACATCCGCCCGCCGGCACCTGCCAGCGGGCGGATGTTTTTTGTATCCTCTTCACTCAAACACACACCATATAAGCAAAAATATTTTTATAAAATTCCATATTTAGGCTTGCATCGGCATTCTCTATTCAGTAGAATGCTCGAGAGCATTGTCTGACAAGTTTTTCCGTCTTCCAAAATACGGAAGAAGGTAGAGAACTAAAGAGCTGCACAGGCTAAAAACATTCATAAAAAGCAAGTCTAAAATATGAAGAAAACTATCATCTCTCTGATGGCCCTTACCGGTCTTGTTGGCGCTGATACCATCAACCCGATTACCGAAGGTGATTGGACAACCGGTTCCCGCTTTAATCGCCCCACATGGACCCAAACCGACAACGGCACACTGGCCCTGACCAACAGTAACTGGTCTCAGGCATACGCTATTTTTGATTTGGAGGAAAACATCACGGGTGCTTGGGAAGCAACCACCACCATTGAACGCTATGACGGCCATGCCGGTTTCACCCTCACCTTTGTCGGTCTTGATACTGCCATCACCATCGGCACCCAAAACTACAGAAGCGGCACCGCCTACTATGGCACAACAACAAACGTAACTGCTAACGGTTACTCCTTCGAAGGTGAACTGTATGAAATCGGCGGCACAAGGGTAGAGCCCGCCATGCAGTTTGTCGAAGGTGTTTTCAACGTAAATCAGAGCGCTTGGATTACAGCATCCGCTGCACTGGATGCCGACAGCAACGTCATCCTCACCCTCACCCTTGCCGGTTCTGCTGTTGACACTCCCTTTACTACCACCCTTAACTTGGGTCAGGGCTTCGAGCTCGACAAGATTGTCGTATGGGGTGATGGTGACAGAATTTTCACTTCAAATCACTGGGTTGTTACCGAAATGACGCTGACCACGCCTGACGCCCCCGAGCCGAGCACCCCCAGCGTCCCCGAGCCGACCACAGCTACGCTGAGCCTTCTGGCCCTCGCCGGCCTCGCTGCTCGCCGCCGTCGCAAGTAAGCAACTCCGATTTTAATCGAGTTGGGACTGTAGCTCCCCTCTTTTACCGCCGTATGAGCCTTTTATGGCACATACGGCGATTTTCTATACACGCGCTCAAACAAATAAAAAGTCTCCTCCGCGCAAAATAGGACATTGACAGCGCCGCTTCCGCTTGCTAGAATGAATCCATGGCAAACGAACTTAACAAAGTGCTCTGGATAGCAATCGGCGGCCTGCTGGGTACCGCCTTCACCTGCCACATGATTAATCAGGTGCAGAAAGACCGCGCGCTGGATCGCGAGTATGATGACCTGCTGAACCGCATCAACGCCCGCACAGCCAAGCTGCGTGAGGGCGCAGCACGTGCCGTGAAAGCTCAGGTGCGCATCACCGTTACACACGGTTTTGGCGGTGCTGATGAGATTATATCCCTCTCCCCGGCTGAACTGGATACGCTTCAATCCATCATGCCGCACCTTGAAAGCGCGCCCATACCGGAGCGAGCTGTATGGAAACGCCGTCGCCACGGCCTCGCTAACCGCGTCAAATCCCCGGATTTCTATCGCTACCTCGCCAACTTGGAATTCTTGGATGCGGAGGGCAATATTCTGGATGAAATCATGCTGAATCAGCCTATCGTAAAGGCCGAGAACGCCGGGGCCTACCGCCTCTGCGGCTGCCATGCCAGCTACATGCTTCCGGCAACTGATTTAGAGCGTTTCGATGGGATTTCCGCCATCCTTGCGGCACGCGCTTACAAGCCCAGCTGATAAAAGCCCCAGCACAAAGCATATCATTTCACCCCGGACCGAAAGGCCCGGGGATTTTTACATTTCCGGCGGAGTAAGATAAAAAGCGCCGCCTGTTTTTTTTCAGCAGGCGGCGCGAAAAATACTTTCGGAGAATCGGTTACATATTAGCCTGATAGAGCGGCTTATTATTGTTTGCCGGGTCCAGAATGGCGAAAGCCTCGCGGTGAATAGCGGGATCACTGCGGAAAATGAGGCGGCCGGCGCACTGGCGCTCCAGTTCCATCAGGAGCTTGGAGTCCTCATTCTTGAAGCGGTTCAGCACATCGCTGTTCACCACCACCACCATATCACCCACGGTATCACGATAACGCAGGATGGTGGCCTTCAGCTGGCGCTGAATCTCCACACTCATGGTCATCACGCTCTTAATGCGGCCACGGCCATGGCAGTACGGGCAGTGATCATTCACATAATCCAGCAGGGACTCATTGATGCGCTGGCGCGTCATCTCCATGAGGCCGATGGGGGTTATCTGCATCACCTGCGTCTTAGCCTTATCACGCTTCAGAGCCTCCTTCATGGCCTTGTAAACAGCGAGCTGATCCTTGCGGTGGCGCATATCAATGAAGTCCACCACCACAAGACCACCGATGTTGCGCAGGCGCAGCTGGCGGGCAATTTCACGAGCGGATTCCAGATTCGTCTCCAGAATGGTCTTATCCAAATCCTTGTTACCCTTGTTACGGCCGGTGTTAATATCAATAGCGATGAGAGCTTCCGTCTCATCAATCACGAGATAACCGCCGCAGGGCAGAAGCACCTGACGCTGGAAGGCCTCGTTAATCTGCTTCTCCACGCCCAGTTCCTCAAAGATGGGCTGGCGGCAGGGATAATGCTGGATGTGGCGCTTGGCACGGCGAGAGATTTTACCGGCAATCTCCTGCATGCGCTGAGTGGTCTCCAGATTATCGCAGACGATGTTATCCACATTATCCGTCAGGAAATCACGGGCGGTGCGCTCGATGAGGTCCGGCTCACGGTACACACAGAGGGGAGCAGGACGGGAGGCATACTTCTCCTCCACCTCACGCCACTGCTGCAGGAGCATGGCCAAATCACGCACGAAGTGGCGGAAGCGCTGCCCCTGAGCCACCGTACGCATAATGATACCCATACCCTCGGGCACATTCAGCTTCTGCACAATCTGGCGCAGGCGCTGGCGCTCCTTCGGGTCATCAATCTTGCGGGAAATACCGAACTGGTCCGTATAAGGCATGAGCACGATGTAGCGCCCGGCCAAGGAGATATTCGTGGTCACGCGGGGACCTTTGGAGCTGATGGGCCCCTTGGTCACCTGTACCATGATTTCGGAACCGATGGGGTAGATATCCGGTATATCCTTGCTGGTAATCTTCTTCTGCTGCTTGCGGGGGCGGCCCTCCTTCTGAATTTCCTCAAGGGAGGAATCCAGAGCGAGGGGCAAAGCGTCCCAGAAGTGCAGGAAGGCGTTCTTCTCGTAACCGATGTCAACGAACATGGCCTTGAGACCCGGCTCAATGTTCTTGACACGGCCCTTGAAAATGCCGCCCACGATGTTATCTTCGCCCTCACGCTCAATGCTGTACTCCTCCAGCACGCCGTCCTCAAGCAGTGCTACGCGGCGTTCCAGTTTTTCTGAGTTGATGACGATGGTTGTGCCTTCCTTCGGGTTACACTGTCCGAACCCGAAGAGGCGTTTCACGGAATGAATCATTTTGGAAAGAATGGACAAAGTTTCTAGTTAGTTTGGGGTTGTACACATGAAAAATAGTCATGATAACATAGCCCGCATACCTGTCCTTACCCCCTGTGGCTGCTCCTATAAAGCGTGAAGCCCCGGCTGCTCTCCCTGTTTATCAGGAAAGCGCGACCGGAGCTTGTGCAGTCAGAGCGTATTCAGGGGCAAGCTTGGTATGCCCCTATCACTCTTCTTCGAAGACGTCGTCGTTTTCCTGTAAGAACTTGCCTGTACCTTCTGCTACAGCACTTAAAGGATCGTCCGCGATAGTGATAGGCAGGCTGGTCTGCTCATGCAGCAGGTCAGCCAGGCCGCGCAGGAGGGCACCGCCGCCCGCCACCACGATACCGCGGTCATACAGGTCACTTGCCAGCTCAGGCGGGCAGTGATCCAGTGTCTGACGCACAGCGCTGACGATGACGTCCAGCTTGTCCTTCAGGGCCTCACGTATTTCTTCGGATCTTACGGTCACCGTCTTGGGCAGACCCGTGCCACGGTCGCGGCCCTTCACCTCCATCTGCAGCTCCTGCTGCAGCGGGTGGGCAGAGCCGACGCGGATTTTGATATCCTCCGCCGTGCGGGGACCCACAAGGAGATTGTGAGCGGCCAGCATGTGGCGGGTGATGGTGTCGTCCAACGCATCGCCACCGCACTTTTCAGATTGGCTGTAAACGATGCCGGAAAGGGATATAATGGCCACCTCAGTGGTACCGCCGCCGATATCAACAATCATACTGCCGATAGGCTCGGTATAAGGAAGGCCCACGCCAATGGCAGCTGCCATCGGCTCCTCGATAAGGCGCACGGCAATAGCGCCCGAGTGCTCCGCGCTGTCTTCAATAGCGCGGCGCTCCACCTCCGTGATACCGGAGGGATGAGCAATGAGAATGCGCGGCCCGCGCAGGCTTCTGCGAGAGCATGCTTTCTGGATGAAATACTTAAGCATTTCCTCCGCCACGTTCAGGTCGGCAATCACGCCATCCTTCAGCGGGCGGATGGTCTTGATGTTGGGGTTTGTTGCATTTACGAGCTTGATATTATCTTCAATTTCATGTGCGATATTATCAAGAAATTCTTTGTCATAGAGTCGAATGGGATATTCTATATCATGGATACCGTTCGCGATCCTCAATACTATGCCCAACGCTTGTTTGAATCTACAAAAGACAGCGAATGTGCCGCATGGATTGACGAAACACTACTACGTGAAAACTCAAAACTTGACCACAGATGTCCAGGAGCACCAGTCTGGATGTAAAACCAATCATGGAAAAATACAAATCGATTGTCCCATATTCTTCGCCAGGATGCCGACTGATAGCACACGCTATCAAGAACGGGGTAAAACAGTACATAGTACACGCGGCAAAAGCAATGGCGCCATATGTCAACAGAGACAGTATACTTGTACCGATACCATCCCACTCCGGAGTGGCAACTACAACACTCATGCTGGCTCATGCCATTTCAAATATCAATCAAAGTCAGGTGATGCCATGCATACGTGGAAGAAAAAGGATGAGTCTCTACAAGATCAAGAAAAGAGGCCTTCCTAT
>CALABM010000190.1 GCA_937885815.1 uncultured Verrucomicrobiales bacterium
GGCACCAATAAACTGGACTGCGGTAGCGTCACCATCAACGCCGGCGGCACCTTCCAGATTAACCACAGCTCTACTGATTGCAGCAGTGTGGACATCGTGCTGAACGGCGGCAGACTGTACATGGAAGACCAGGACACGAACGCAGGCTCGACCTTCAAGTCACTCATCGTACAGGCGGATTCCACTATGCAGTATCGTTGGAACGGTGCTCTTAACTTCAGCCAGCTGACAGGTACCGGCAATCTGGCTATTACCGGCGACAACGTAGTGGGCGGTGCCAGCTTCGCCACCGTGGTGGATTACAACGGCACCATTACCAATGCCACCAACCGCGAAATCATCATCGGTTCTGTATCTCAGGCCGCAGATAATCTCCTCACCTTGGCTTGCGATGTTACTTTGCAGAACTTCAGCAAAACCGGCGAAGGCGGCATGATTGTGACGGGTGCAGCCACCCTCAAGGGTATTCTCTCCATGAACTATGAGGGTACTCTGGATCTCGGTTCCTCCATAGTTCTGGGTAACAATCTTCAGCTCTCCTATACTGATGCCACCAAGAGTGTTATCTCCCTGGGCCAGCTGACAAGCGCGGCTAACATCAATCTCTTCGCTCTTTCCTCCGAGGCGTTGGCCAGCGGCATTAATCTGGGTATCGCCGCGACTACAGACCAGAGCCTGCTTCAGGTAGTCGGCCTCAAGTCTGATGAATACACCCTTACTTCTGTGGATGGCAACTGGTATCTGCAGACAACGACGGCGTTCCACACCGATTGGGACATGAATTGGGGCATAGACGGCATCATTGGTGCTCCGGACACCCTCCCTGAGATTGAGATTCCTGCAGATGCCACAGCCATCGCCTTGGGCGGCTCCGGTGCCCTGAAGGGCGGCAACGCTAATGCCATGGTATATGGTGGTGCCATTGAGGTCTCCTTCACCGGCCACACATGGATTAGAGCCAGTGAAGGCACCTATCAGGCCATTATCGGCGGCACCAACGCCCACAACTGGAGCGGTGGCACCCGCGCTGACTTCAACGGCAATTCCCACATCGTCATTGATGGTGCCACGGTGGGTTATATCATCGGCGGTATTCACAAGGATGGCCAGGGTGCACAGTTCAATGGCAACAGCTACATCTCCGTGTTCAGCGGTGATGTAACGGGGGCCATCATCGGCTCCGGTACGGCTGCACATAACAACGCTGCCGTCCAGACCGGTAATACCAATATCTTCATCTACACCGCTCTCACCACGAACAGCGCCTCGCTGCCTTCAGGTGATAACATGAGCGTGCCAAACGATATGGTTATCGGTGGTTATGCTTGGGGCAGAAACACCAGCTCCGGCCAGACCGTTAATGGCAATACCAACATTACTGTTGATTTAAGCACCTACAGCGGCACTGCCACCACATTCGGCAAGCATTTCGTGGGCGGTAGCTACAATAATCTCGGCACCACGCAGACCATCAGCGGCAGCACCAATATCACCGTTGACCTCGCCGGCCTCGCTATGGCTGAGGGCATGAAGGTAGTGGGTGGTAACTGGAGTAATCTGGGTAACACTAACATTGGCTCCACCAATATCACCATTAAGAATGGTACCTTCGGTGGTATTATCGGCGGTACAAATGCCGGAACCACGGGCACCACTCACACCATCGGTTCCACCAGCATTGCCATCGATAACGGCACATTCAATGGTGCCATCTGCGCTGGCAACTACCTTACCAATGGCGGCAACAGTAACATCAACGAATCTACTGTAACCATCAATGGCGGCACCTTTACTCAGAACATCATCGCTGGTTCTTTTGTAAACACCGATGCTGCCGGACTGAGCTTGGGCGATGTCAACATCACTATTAATGGTGGCACACTGACAGGTGACATCATCGGTGGTCACCGTGTCAATGGTACTGGCACCGCAGGCCTCACAGCTTCTACGGGTGATACGACCATCACTATTACCGGAGGCAAGGTGGGCACCGTGTACGGCGGCTCCTACATTTTACGCAACAAGGCTGACAGCACAGTACAGCAGGGCAACATCATGGTAGACCTTCAGGGCGGCGAAATCACCGGCAGCGTATATGCCGGCGGTTATCAGGACGCCTCCACTGCCCTCAGCTCCGCCTCTACCACGGTGAAGCTTGATGCCAGCGTATCTTTCACCGGCACCAATCAGGTGATTTCCGGCGGCTATAAGAGCGAAATCGGCACGTCCACCGTAACCGGCGACCGCTCTCTTACCTTCACCGGTTCACAGGATCGCAGCGCTGTAAGCATTGCTGACTTTGATACCATCACCATTTCCGACTCTGACAGTGTCAGCATCGGCGCACTGAGCTCTGCTGACGCCGTCACCAAGCTTGGCACAGGTACCCTGACTCTGGGTGCTAGTGCTAACACAGTGAGCGGGGGCATGATTGTAGAGGCCGGTACGTTGGCTACAGCTGGTGCCACCTCCTTGGGCGGTGCTCTGACGCTGGCTAACGGTGTAGGCCTTGACGTAAGCGCCGGCAGCATTGCGCTGGATGGTGCACTGTCCTTGGGTTCTGGTTTGGCTCTGACGGTAGAGAAGTACTACACGGGCGAATACCTGCTGCTTTCCGGCATTTCCTCCGCTGATATTACCGACACCGTTGCCGCAAGCAGCCTCTTTGCCTCCATCAACGGCGAGACCAATCTGGCTGAGCACAGCGTGCGCCTGCAGGATGGCAACCTCATTCTTACCCTGATTGTCAGAGAGCAGCGCGTATGGGATACCGCCAACAGCACTTGGGAAAATGGCGAGCAGTTCGGCGCTACCGCTGAGGATGTATTCAACTACGGTGACTACGCCACCTTCGGTGCTCTGACTGCTAACGAAACCGTGACCGTGGTAGGCGCTATTAATGCCGGCAGCGTAAGCATTGACGCCGGTGAGGGCATGTCCTACACCTTCGAAGGCGACACCATCAGCACCGAAGTACTTGAGATTGGCGCAGGTACTGCTATCTTTGGCAACAACACACTGCAGGTAGATGCTCTTACCTCTGCTGAGGTGGATGGCGTGCTTGACCTGACGGCTTATGGTGATACCAGCCTGAACGCAAACTTTAGCCACCTTCAGGACATGGTGAGCGGTGAGGGTACCGTGAAACTCGCCGGCAGCGCCTCTCTGGGTGATAACTCAGAACTGCGCCTCGCTGGCATTGACGGCACTGAAATCACAACTAACGTGACGCAAGTCAACGCTCCTGACGTTTGGGAACAAGGTTATACAGGCAAAGGCGTGCTTGTGTCGGTTTTAGACACTGGCGTCAATACTGAACATGTTGATTTGAAAGACCATTTGTGGGATGGGGGAGAGGAATTCCCAAATCACGGATACAATACTTTAGACGACAGTCATGATATTATTGACCGACAAGGCCATGGAACACATTGCGCAGGTACCATTTGTGGTGATGGTACTATTATTTGCCCAGATGGCAAAGTAATTTGTGCAGATGGAACTACATATGATTCTGAAGAATATGTTCTTTCTTACGTAACACCATTTCCTAATAAAGGCACATTATTATTTCTCCAATGTGAATATGAAATTAAATAATATTCCATTTAACCAAATTAAAAATGGAAG
>CALABM010000191.1 GCA_937885815.1 uncultured Verrucomicrobiales bacterium
CTGAAGCACAGAATTCCAGCATAACAATTGATCAGGCATTCGATAGCTTAAACGTATTCGTAGAAGTATTCCAGGGCGCATTTGAAGAATTAGAAAACTTGAAACAGGCTACAAAAGTGTAATACATAAAATGTGATAGAGTTTAATAGTAAAAGTTAAAAAGAAAAGGGGATTGTATTATGAACACAGTAGAATTGAAAAAATCATTTGTAGGAAATCAGTATGATGAACTTTTGTTAGATATTTATTTAGATGAATCTAAATTGGAATATCAGAAGGACCGCTATGTAAAAGCAATTGCAAAATTTGAAGAACTCTACGGAGAATCTGATGTAGAGATTTATAGTGCTCCTGGAAGAAGTGAAATTTCCGGAAATCATACAGATCATCAGAACGGGGAAGTTTTAGCGGCTTCCGTAAATTTAGATGCCATCGCAATCGTTGAAGCAACAGAAGATGGATTTGTAAAAGTGGTATCTGGAGATTACCCAATGATTACAGTAGATGTAAATGATCTTGCAAAAAATGATGCAGAAGAAGGTACAACACTTTCTCTTATCAAAGGGGTGCTTGCAGGCATCAAAGATCATGGTGGAAAAGTTGGCGGATTTAACGCATATATTACAAGTGATGTTCTCATCGGCGCAGGACTTTCTTCTTCAGCAGCTTTTGCGGCTTCTTCCTCGGCCTTTTGGGCGGCCTCTTCGCGCTCAATGGTGTGCTTTCTCCAGTCCGGGAGAACGGAAGCGGCAGGGCCACTGGCGATGCGGTTGCCCTGAGCATCCACAATGTAGATGGCGGGCGGCAGCAGGAGGTACTGGTGCACGCCACCGGGCATCTTAACCATATCCGGATTATGAATGGCTGCAAAGGGGGCGTTGTTCTTCGTCAGATATTCGCGGGTGGCGGAGAGCTCGCCGTCGTAGCTGTCGAAAATCACGTCCACAATGCCGGAAGCCAGCATCTGGGCGTGGGCATCTATCACCTGAGGCAGGAGGGCGTGGCAGTGGCGGCAGGTGGAGGAAGAGCGGAAGATGACGTAGTACTTGGCTTCCAGATTCGGGCGAGCATCTGTGCCGTAGGTCTGGGCCTTGAGGAACTGAGGCACAGGGGCTGTGGGCTCAGCCTCATTGAAAGCGCGCTGCAGGCGGGCGGCTCTGCGCTCTGCTTGGCGGCGGGCCTGTGCGGCGCGGGTGGCTTCGCGGCGCTGCTGGGCGGTCTGTCGCTGAGGGCGGGCAGCCCGCTCACGACGTGAGCGGGAGGAGCTGCTCTGGCGGTTTTCACGCTGGGCTTCAACTTCCGGGGCTACCCAAGTGCAGAGGCCGAGCAGAATGGTAAGAGTGGCGATGAGGCGTTTCATGCGGGGAAAGCGGGGTTAATCATTGTTATCAGCTGAGACGGCAAGGGCTACCCATTCGGCGGGCATGCGGCAGGGGCGGCCCTGAGGCATTTGCACAAGGGCGAGGCGCTGCACTACGCTCACGCAGAGCTTGTCATTCTCAGCTCGGCGGATTTCGGTGCGTACGAACATGGAGGATTTCTCGACCTTCTCCAAGCAGGTGTTCACGTGGATTTCATCTGCGAGGAAAGCAGGGGAGTGATAGTGCACATCATGGCTCACAAGAACGAGGTGACGGCCTTCCTTGGCCATGGCTCCATAATCCATGCCCAGAGTGATGGCCATTTTGGTGCGGGCTTCTTCTACCCAGCGGAGGTAAGCGAGGTTATGAACGACACCGCCGGCATCAGTGTCGTAGTACATTACGCGGTAATTCAGAGTGTATTGCGATTTCATGTTGCAGAGTCGGTTGGGTGTCTTATGTGTGAAGGGGTTAGATGCCTTCATCCAGCATGGCGAACATATCCAGCTGGGTGATATCAGCTGCGGGCTCGGCGGCGGGCAATCCGTGTTCCCGTGCCTTTTTGCGGCGGGCTGTCTTGGGCTCGCGGGTGCCGGCACTCATTTCCAGATGCGTGAGAATCTGCTTGGCTCGCTCGATAATGGGGGCGGGCAGGCCTGCAAGGCGAGCCACCTGAATGCCGTAGGATTTATCCGCCGGGCCGGGCAGAACCTTGCGCAGGAAGACGATTTCATCCTTCCACTCGCGCACTTCCACATGGCGGTTGCTCACGCCGGGGTGCGTGTGCTCCAAATCCACCATTTCGTGGTAATGCGTGGCAAACATAGTGCGGCAGCCGGTGGTGTCATGCAGGTGCTCGGCTACAGCCCAAGCAATGGAGAGGCCGTCAAAGGTGGCGGTTCCACGGCCGATTTCGTCCAGAATGACGAGGGAGCGCTGCGTGGCGTTGTTCAGAATGAGGGCGGTCTCACTCATCTCCACCATGAAGGTGGATTGGCCGCGGGCGATGTCATCACTGGCGCCCACGCGGCAGAAGATGCGGTCCACGAGGCCGATGCAGGCAGATTCAGCGGGCACGTAGGAGCCCATCTGCGCCATGAGGGTGATGAGGGCCACTTGTCGAATGTAGGTGGACTTACCTGCCATGTTCGGGCCGGTAAGGATGAGCACGCGGTCATGCTCCTCATCCATCTCCACATCATTGGGCACGAAGGCGGTATCCGTTTGCACCTGTTCAATGACAGGGTGGCGGCCATTGCGGATGTGCAGCACGCGGCTTTCATTCAGCACGGGGCGGCAGTAGTTGTAGCGGCGGGCGGTCTCCGCGAGGCTCAGCAGCACGTCCACCTCAGCCAGCGCCTCCGAGCTTATCTGAATGCGGTCTATGTATTGCCCCACTTCATCACGCAGCTGGCAGAAGAGCTCATATTCCAGCTGGCGGGAGCGTTCATCTGCGCCGAGGATGGTGCCTTCCATGCGCTTGAGTTCATCCGTAACGTAGCGCTCAGCGTTGGCGAGGGTCTGCTTACGCACATAGTGAGCGGGCACTTTAGCGTAGTTTGCCTTGGTGACCTCGATGTAGTAACCGAAGACGTTATTGTAGCGGATTTTGAGGGAGTCAATGCCGGTGGCGGTGCGCTCTCGGGCCTCCAGCTCTGCCAGCCAGCCCTTGCCCTCGCGGGAGGCGGTTCGCAGTTCATCCAGCCGGGCGTCATAGCCATCCCGAATCATGCCGCCTTCCTTGATGGTGACGGGCGGTTCGTCACAAATGGCGCGCTCTAGCAGGGCGGTGAGCTCGGTGAAATCTCCGAGGTTCTGCAGCAGCGGTTCGAACAGAGGCTGGCGCGTGGCCAAGGCCTGCAAATCTTCAGAAATATGAGGCAGCAGGTTCAGGGATGTACCCAGCGCGAGCAGGTCGCGGGCGTTACCGGCGTTCTGAGCCAAGCGGGATGTGAGGCGCTCCAAATCTCGCACGCCCTTGAAGGTGTCACGCAGCTTGCTCATCAGGAAGGACTCGCTGAGGAAGGAGGCAATGAGCTCCTGACGGCGCAGCAGTTCGGTGAGGTCGCAGATGGGGTGCAGCACCCAGTCTCGCATCTTGCGGGCACCCATGGGAGAGGATGTTCCATCCAGCGTGCCGAGCAGGGTGTTGCGCATGCCGCCGCGGGCCTCCACGAGGTCCAGATTCGCGCGGCTGGCGGTATCAATGAGCACGGCGTTATCCGTGGGGCGCAGGGCGATGCGGCGCAAGTGGTCCGTGCTGCGGCGCATCTGGTGCTTCAGGTAGTGCAGGATGGCAGCTGCCGCGCCAATGGCTGCCACCAGATGAGCACAGCCGAAGCCTTGCAGCGAGTGCACGCGGAAGTGGCTTTCCAAAAAGGGACGAGCCACGCCGGGAAGAAAGGTGTACCCATCATAGTACTGCGTGACGGGCAGGCCGGTGAAGAGGTCTTTCTGCTCATCGCTCACCAGCATTTCTTGCGGGCGGATGCGGTTGATTTCCTCGGCCATCGCCTCGCGGGTATCATAATCCACCACAGTGAATTCGCCCGTGGTGTGGTCTGCACAGGCCAAGCCCCAAGTTTTCTTGTCCTTGTAACAGGCAATGATGTAGTTGTGCTCGTTTTCCTTGAGCAGGGTGAGGTCCGAGAGGGTACCGGCGGAGATGATGCGGGTAATCTGGCGCTCCACGAGCTTGCCCGGCACGGGGTCTGTCATCTGGTCCGCAATAGCTACGCGGCGCCCGGCCTGAACGACCTGACCTATGTACGCCTCCGCTGCATGGTGCGGCACGCCGCACATCGGGATGGACTGGCGTTTGGTGAGTGTGAGCCCCAGCGCGGCTGAGCACTCTACCGCATCTTCAAAGAACATTTCGTAGAAATCTCCCACTCGGAAGAAAAGCCACACGTCATCCGGCAATCCCTGCTTCATGCGCAGGTACTGTTCCATCATCGGGCTCATCTTGCAATCGTCCGCCATAATATGCGAGCAGAGTCTAGCAGATACCCCCCTGAAAAGCAAGCCTTTTCCCGCGGCCGGTCGGTAGAAAATCTTGCTTTTTAACGCTTCGCTCCCTAACTACGTTAGTCTCGATGGTAGGGGCTACCGGCCAGCATGGTGTGCAGGCGGTAAATCTGCTCCAGAAGCACCACGAGTGCAAGCTCATGCTGCATGGTGTGGCGGCCCAGAGAGAGCACGTGGTCGCAGGCGTCGCGTAGCTCCTGTGTGTGACCATCGGCAGCACCGATGAGGAAGGCAACATGTTTGACGGCGCGCATCTGCCATGTTTTGGCGCGTTTTTCCAGCTCTCGGGAGGTCCAGTTTTCCCCGCGTTCATCCATGGCGATGCGCAGGCAGCCCTTGCTCGCTTCCAGCAGGCGGGCGGATACCTCTTCTGAGCTGCCTGCTTTCACATAGCGGATTTCCACCTTGCCGAGCGGGCGGAGGCGTTCTTCAAAAAACTGCACCCCCTGTCGCGCATAGGCGATAGAGGGTTTAGCTGCAGCGAAGATAATGAAATCCATAGTGGGGGAATCAGGCGTTCAGTAGGTAATGGCGCAGCTCGTCTACGGAGCCGAACACCGGCGCCGGCCAAGCTACCAGCTCACTCACCTCCGCATAACCCCAAGCTACCAGCGCGAGGTCGCAACCGGCATTTTGAGCGGTGCGGGCATCGTACAGGCTATCGCCCACGAGGGTGATTTCACTAGCAGGAACACCCCAGAGGGAGGCGATGTGGTGGATGGCATCCGGCGCGGGCTTGCGAGGGAACTCACCGGTATATCCCATAATGGCGGTGAAGGGGATATGCGGGAAGAGCGCACGCACCATAGGCTCCGTGACATCATGCGGCTTGTTTGAAAGCACGGCAAGCTGGGCGCCTTCTGCAGAGAGCAGTGTGAGCATATTCGCCACCCACGGGTAAGCGCGGGTGAGCGGGTATTGCCAGCACTGCGGGTAATGCTTGCGGAACTGCGCATGCATGGCCTCCAGCTCCTCAGGCGGAGTGTGGGCTGCATCCTCGTAGCCCAGCGCCTTGCCGCACAGGTTCGCAGCGCCGCTGCCTATCATGCGGCTGATGGCTTTCAGGCTCAGCACGGGACGCCCCAGCTCCTGCAGGGAGCGGTTCACGCCTTCGGCAATCCCTGGCAGAGAATCCACCAGGGTGCCGTCCAAGTCAAAGACAATATGGCGTTTCATCAGTGCAGGAAGCCTCGCTCGGAGGTCTTGAGGAACTCCAGAATGCGCTGTACGTGAGGATTGTTCACGTGCTGGGCTTCGCCCTCATTGAGCAGGGTTGTGATGTTGAGCGTCATGTTGGACTTCTTGTCCAAGAAGAGCTTGCGATAAGCGTACTTGATGGAACGGATATCTTCCTCTGCGAAGCCGCGGCGCTGCAGGCCTACGGTGTTCACGGAGCGCAGTAAGCCGCCCTCGGCAATCATGTAGGGTGCTACGTCCTGTACCACTCGGCATGCACCGCCCACCATGGCATGCTCGCCTACGCGAACGAACTGGTGGAGTGCTGCGCAGCCGCCGATGATGGCCCAGTCATTGATGATGCAGTGGCCTGCAGCTGCCGCGTAACCGGACATGATGACGTTGTTACCCACGTGTACTTCATGGCCGCAGTGGCTGTTGATGAGGAAGAGATTATTGTTTCCGATGATAGTCTTGGTCTCGGGGGTGGTACCGCGGTTGATATTGCAGTTCTCACGGAAAACGTTGTTGTCACCTACCTCCAGATAGGTCGGCTCGCCCTTGTACTTCAAATCCTGAGTCTTCAGGCCAATGACAGAAAAGGGGAAGAACTCGTTGTTCTTACCGAAGGTGGAGGGGCCACCAATGACCACGTGGCTGTGCAGCACGCAGCCGGAACCCATTTTCACGTGAGGGCCCACCACGCAGTAAGGCCCGATTTTAACATCGTCCGCAAGTTCTGCGGTCGGATCGATAATTGCTGTAGGATGAATGTCCGCCATAGCTTCATTCTAACCCTAACACCCATCTCCTGCAAGAAAAAAATGATATGTTATGGAAAAAGCCTGTAGAGAAGTGGCTTGACAATACGCTGATTTGGTGTATAGTTTTTCGTGAGGGGAAGGCGTTATCTGTGGATTGTGATGGTGCCGCTCCTTGTAATAACGTACTGATAACCGGCTGTGAAGAATATTCTCCTGCTAATACCTGCTGTGCTACTGAGCGCTTGCGCCACAGGGCCGAATGTGAATGACTGGAGGGCTGAGCCTGCTCCGGTGGCAGGTGAGCGTGTTCATGTGCCGGTGTATGAGGTGGAGTTCCTGCCGATTGTACCGTCCGTGCCGGGTACGGTTATCGTGGGCAAGTTCCGTATTCTGAACAATGCCACGCTTCCGTATGAAAATGAGGCCTACGTACAGGCCGTGAAGGAGAAGGCAGCTAATATGGGAGGCAATACCATCGTTTACCCCCGCTCCGGGGTGACAGAAGCCGTGGTGGCATATGTGCCGCTGGAGACCGTGAATTACCACGGTGGGGATGAAGCGCTGATAGATGCCGGCATTATCAGCATGGAGTATTGATTTTTCAGAGCTTATCCGCTCATATGTTGCACCCGCAAGCCGCGGGTGCTTTTTTTATTCTTCATCACTATCCGTGACGGTACGCGGCACGAAGCGCATGATTTCAGCGTGGAAGCTCAGCGGTACATCACCAGTGGGGCCGTTTCGGTTCTTGGCCAGCAAGAGGTTAGCTTCTGTACCTACCTCCTCACGTTCCTCATCGTCTTCCGCATAGTAGCGGGAACGCCACAGCAGGCCAATCATATCAGCGTCCTGCTCGATAGCACCGGATTCACGGAGGTCACTCATCATGGGAGTACCCTTGTTCTTACCGGTACGATTTTCCGGGCCACGGTTCAGCTGGGCGAGGGCAATGATGGGGAGCTTGAGTTCCTTGGCTAGGCTCTTCAGGCCGCCTGAGATTTCAGCAATTTCACGTTCGCGGCTGTTCTGAGCCTGCTTGGTGTGAGAGCGCATGAGCTGGAGGTAGTCAATGCCGATGGCGGCCAAATCCGGGTATTTACGCATTTGGCGGCGAGCCTTAGCGCGGAGCTCGGAGATGGAGATGGCGGCGGTGTCATCAATGATGAGTTTACTGTTTTTGAGCTCCGTGATGGCGGAGCGGAAGCGTTTCATTTCATCATGATTGAGCTTGCCTTGGCGGGCTTTGAGATCCTGCTTGTTGATGCCGCTGCGGGCGTAGAGCAGACGCTCCACGAGCTGCTCACTGGGCATTTCGCAGGAGAAGGCCATCATGGGTTTCTTCAAATCCAGCACCACATGCTCCACTATGTTCAGCATGAAGGAGGTTTTACCCATGGCAGGACGTGCAGCGATGATGAAAAGCTCGCCCGGTTTCATGCCGTTAATCATTGTGTCCAGCTTAGGATAACCCGTAGAAAGGCCCAGAATGCCGCCTGAGGTGGACATCATGCGCTCCAGGTTCGTCACCGCTTTATCGATGTCGGCCTTGAGGCTCCATTCTTCGCCCTTGGCGGAGTTCATGCGGATTTTCAGCACGTCCTGTTCCGTTTGGTCCAGCAGCTCTTCAATTTCAGCTTCGGAAGTGAAGGCGGAATCTGATGCCTTGTTTGCCGTGAGGATAATGCTGCGGCGGATGAACTTTTCTTTAAGCGTTTCGAAGTGAACGTTGTAAAGTGCTGTTGTGGTGGCGTAACCGAAAATATCAGTAAGGCCCGGGTGACCACCTACGGCCTCAAGTTGCTTATGGTCTGTGAGTTCCTGCGCGATGGAGACGATATCCAGCGCGATGCCTTTTTCATAACGCTCACGGAAGAGCTCCCAGAGGATGCGGTGAGCGGGCACGTAAAAGTACTCGCTGTTCATACCGTCTGCGATGCATTGGGAGATGATGTTAGTGGGGTCAATCGCCATCATGGAGAGCATACTCTTCTCCACACCGGGAGCCTGGGGCATAATGGTGCGGTCCACCTCGGTAATGGCGGCTGCTTTGAAGTCTGGCTTTTCTTTGGTCTGCTCACTCATGATATTCGGCGTGCGGGGACACATCCTAACGTGAGCGCAGGTAAAAAGCAAGTTTTTTTCCGCCTACGAGTAAAAAACATAAGAATGAGCTTGACATGGTAGGTGTATTACGTATACTGAGATTGTCTTATATTTATGAAAACGCTTTCCATCTTCTCCATTTTTGCAGCTGCTGCTATGCTGGCTCAGGCTGCACCCGTTATTGAGCAGTCTGACCTCTCTGAGGAGACTCTTCTTCGCGAGGGGTTTGCTACGGAGCGCCAGCGCGAGAGCTTTGAGCGCTATCGTAAGGCCCGCGCAGAGGCTGAGCGTCAGCGCGAGGAGGCGGCCCGTGAGGCACAGCGCGTTACTGAGCGCAATGATGCTGGTATGCGCCGCACCATTCAGCGCCGTGCTCTGAACACAATGCTGCCCGCCTGCGATCGTGAGCCTGAGGCCCCCCGTGAGCCCGGTAACTACCGTGTGCGCTACTAAAGATAGCGTTTCAGTTTTTATATAAAGTTTAGGCAGAGTGGATATCCACTCTGCCTTTCTTCTTTATTGTCATTTGTAGTCTGCGTTGAGGACGCAGATGCGGAGCTGATTAATTCAAGCGGCTCAGGGTGGTCTGCGGAGCTTCATCTCCATGCAGCGTCCAGAGCAGATCATGGGCTCCGGCTTTCAGGCGGTAAAGGAGCAGGGCCTGCAGTTCTTCGCCTTTTTTACCCACTCGCTGCACAAGGCACATACCGGCCGGGCCGTCCGTCACCAAGCGGGAGCCGGAATAATCTTTAATGCTGAGCAAAAAGGCGTAAACGCCATCCTGCTCTGCCTTTACCGTGGCATTAGCGATGCGGATGGTGCTACCTTCCACCTTCTTGGGGCGCCATTTGAGGGGCATGTGGGCAGGGATGGTAGCTTTAGCGGCGTTGGTACCGGCGAGGGGCTCCCGGTTTATCATGCGCAGGGCGCGGGTTCGGGCGGCGCTGCGCCAAGTGTTGATGGTGATGAAGGTGGTCGGTATGAGGCCGAGGCCTATCCACGAGAGCGTGGCCGTCATGCCCCAGTGTGTGTTATCCGTGAGTACCAGCGTGAACAGGATACCGCAGAAGGCAGCTGTGACTGCCAGCCCCACATAGAAGCCGAGTATCATGCCCGGAAAAAGCAGGAACAGCACGGCATAGCGGAGGAATGCTTTCACATTCAGCGGCGTGCCGCGCAGAAACTCGCGCTTTACTACGGCGGCGTAAAGTTTCTCTAAGTCAGCCTGAGAGGTGGATTTATCTATCTTCATGTGTGTCAGATGCGTGCGGAGCGTTGGCGCAGGATGTGATCTGCCAGAACAAGCCAAGCCATGGATTCCACCACGGGGACGGCACGCGGCAGCACGCAGGGATCATGGCGCCCCTTGCCGCGCAGCTGCACCTCAGCGTGTTCATCATTCACTGTATTCTGGGAAATCATGAGGGTGGCGGTGGGCTTGAAGGCGAGGCGCATGTTAATGTCCTCTCCATTGCTGATGCCACCCTGTACGCCGCCGGAGTTGTTTGTGCGGGTACGAACGCGGTCGCCATCCATGTAATAGGGGTCATTATGTTCGGAGCCTTTCAGCGCGGGGGCGCCGAAACCACTGCCGATTTCAAAGCCCTTGCAGGCGGGAATGCTCAGCATGGCGTGTGCCAGTGTGGCCTCCAGCTTATCAAAGACGGGGTCACCCAGCCCAACGGGGCAGTTTCTCACGGTGCAAGCCACCACGCCACCCACGGAATCACCCTTGGCCCGGGCCTCGCGGATGACAACGCTCATATCCTCCGCACTTTCCGGATCCGCAGCGCGAACGATGTTGCTCTCCACCACGGCAGGGTCTACATCTGCGGGCAGCACATGACAGAATACGGTGTGAACTTGTTGTACCCAAGCGATGACCTGCAGCCCGGGGCAAAGAGCTTGCACCAGTGCCTTTGCTACGGCACCGGCAGCTACGCGACCAATTGTTTCACGAGCGCTGGCGCGTCCACCGCCGGCCCATGCACGGATGCCGTATTTGGCATCATAACAGTAATCCGCATGGGAGGGGCGGTAGGTGTGCTGCATTTCATTGTACGCGGAGGACTGATGGTCCTTGTTGCGCACGGAAAGAGCGATGGGCGTGCCCAGCGTGAGGCCATCCTGTACGCCGCTGAGGATTTCCACGCGATCCTCTTCATTGCGCGGGGTGACGATATCACTCTGGCCAGGGCGGCGGCGGTTCAGCTCAGCCTGAATTTGCTCTACGGTAAGCGGTACCTGAGCAGGACAGCCATCAATAACAACACCCACACCTGTGCCGTGTGATTCACCCCAGGTGCTTATTCTGAAAACGGAACCGAATGTGCTGGACATAACTTTTCCCTTATATTACCTGATAGCGTGGGGCTATGCAAGGCAAGAGACTGTCAGGCTGTGAGATATTACTTGAGCTTGCGGCGTGTGACGAGGTATACCTTATCACCATGGCGCACTTTTTCGGGCGTGGCGATGAGAGCCCGGACGCCCTTGGGCGCTGTGGTGACCACAAGGGTGGTACCGGTTTCATCATCATAGCGCAGCTCAGGAACGGTGAGGCGTACGATGCCGGTGGTGGGCCCGGTGATTTCAATTTTGTCACCCACGGAAACGGCTGAAGCTTCCAACCTGATTTCCGCCACACCCACTTTCGGGTACCAGCGCATCACGCGACCGAGGTGCTGGCGCTGCTCCAGAGCAAGGCTGTTCGAGCAGCCGCTCCAAGTTTCCCATTCTTCACCGAGATAATAGCCACCGTGCCAGAACTGGCGGTTAAAGACGTGCAGTAGGCGGTCTTCCCACTCGGCCACTTTCTCAGGGCTCCATTCCCCGGCAGTGCAGGCGGTGACAGCCTCTTTGTACACTGAGGTTACGGTGGATACGTAGGCCTCCGAGCGTCCTCGTCCTTCCAGCTTGAAGACGGACACGCCGGCCTCCACCAGCTGGTCAATCACGCGGATGGTGCAGATGTCCTTCGGGGACATGATGTATTGGTTATCAATGTCCATCTCGAAGCCGGTCTCGGTATCCGTGACGCGGTATTTACGGCGGCAGAGCTGGAAGCACTGGCCACGGTTCGCGCTGTGGTTATAGGCGGCGAGGCTCATGCCGCACTTACCGGAAATACCGATGCAGAGGGCACCGTGGGCGAAGATTTCGATTCTGACCTGCTTACCGGAGGGGCCTGTGATGTTTTCCTTGCGGATGCCCTCGATGATGGTTCGAATCTGGCTGAGCTTCAGCTCGCGGGCCAGCACCATCACATCTGCATACGCAGCAAAGAAGCGCACGGAAGCGAGGTTGCACACGTTGGCCTGCACGGAGATATGCACCTCCAGCCCAATGCTGTGGGCATACGTGATGACGGCTAAATCAGCGGCAATAACGGCATCCACCCCGGCGTCTTTAGCCTTGCGCAGCAGTTCCTGCATGGGCTCCATTTCCTCATCATAGATGATGACGTTGCAGGTGAGGTAGGCCTTGGCATTGCAGCTGTGGCAGAGGCGTGCGACCTTAGGCAGGTCATCCGGCGTGAAGTTCACGGATGAGCGGGCGCGCATGTTGAACATACCTACGCCGAAGTACACACTGTCTGCTCCGGCGCGCAGCGCCGCTGCCAATGACTCGAAGGACCCCGCCGGGGCCATGATTTCCAATGCCTGCTGCATGGGCGCGATTGTACAGCTTGAGCAGCAAAAGTCAAGCAGAAACCGCCCCGCAGGTGTTTCCCTGCGGGGCGGTGGTAGGTTCATGAATGTAAAAATCAGGCTAAGCCGCAGCGGCGCAGCATGGCCTCGGTATCCGGGTCGCGCTGCATGAAGTCGCGGTAGAGCTCGGCAGCGGGGCGGCTGTTGCCCTGTGAGAGGATGCAGCGGCGGAAGTCTCGCCCGGTGGCGGGATTGAAGATGCCCTCCTTCGCGAAGCGGGAGAAGGCGTCCGCCTCCAGCATTTCGGCCCACTTGTAGGAATAGTAGCCGGATTCGTAGCCGCCGTCAAAGATGTGGGTGAAGCAGCGCAGGGCGCTGTTGGAGGGCTCTGTGGTGGGGATGCGGTAGTCTGCGAGAATCTCGCGGTCAATTTCCTCCACGTCGCGGCCCTGGTAGGCGGCGGTGTTGGTGTGCAGCTCGAGGTCCAGCTTACCGAAGCAGAGCTGGCGCATGAAGAAGGTGGCTGCGCCGCAGTTCCTAGCGGCAAGCATTTTCTGCTTCAGCTCAGCGGGCATGGGCTCACCGCTCTGCCAGTGGCGGGCAAAGAGGTCCAGGGCCTCGCTTTCCCAGCACCAGTTCTCATTAATCTGGCTGGGAAGCTCCACGAAGTCCCATGCCACGTTGCAACCGGCCAAGCTTTCTACTTCCACATCACTCAGAATCTGGTGCAGCAGGTGGCCGAACTCATGGAACACGGTTTCAACCTCGCGGTGGGTGAGCAGGGCGGGCTTGTCACCCACGGGGCGGCTCATGTTACCGCACATGAGGGCCAGGTGCGGGCGGCGGGGCTGCTCTGCCGTGGGCGGGCAGCCGGTGGCAAGGCAGTTCATCCAAGCACCACCGCGCTTGCTGTCACGCGGGTACCAGTCCGCATAGAAGGAGCCGAGGTGCTCGCCGCTTTCGTCATCATATACCTCGTAGAAGAGTACTTCCGGGTGCCATACTTCCACGGCGCCGTCCGGCAGGCTTTCGCTTTCTTTGATGCAGGCTGTGGGCAGCTGGCGGAAGTTGATGCCATACAAGCCGGCATAGATGGAGAACATGCCGTCCAGCACGCCCTGCATGGGGAAGTAGGGGCGGAGCTCTTCGCTGTCAAAGTCATACAGAGCCTTGCGGCGCTTTTCGGACCAGTAGGCAATATCCCACGGCTTCATGACGGGGATGGCTGTGCCGGAGGCCTGCTCAGCGAAGAGTCGGATATCTTCCTGCTCAGCAAGGAAGGGGGCCTTCACACGCTCGTGGAGCTGGTTGATGAAGTTCAGCGCAGTGGTGCCGCTGCCGGCCATGCGGCGGGATGTCACGTAATCAGAGTAGCGCTCATAGCCCAGCATAGCTGCTTTTTCGGTGCGTAGAGCCATGATTTCGTGGATGAAGGGCACGGTATCGTACGCGCCGGTGCCTTTATCATTCATGGCGTGCCACACGCGGCTGCGCAGGCCTTCGTTCTCGGCGAAGGTCAGCACCGGCTGCACGGAGGTGAACTGAAGGGTGAAGCGCCATTGCGGGGCTTCTTCGCTGCCATGGCCCTTGCTGAGGGCATCTGCGCGGGCGGCCTCGCGGGCAGAATCCGGCAGGCCGGCCAGCTCTGTTTCATCAGCGGTGATGTATTCCCAAGCGTTTGTGGAGTCCAGCACGTGCTCGCCGAAGGTTTGGGAAAGCTGTGCCAGCTTGGTGGTGAGCTCGGCGTAGCGGAGCTTCTGCTCATCGCTGAGATCAGCGCCGTTTTCACGGAAGTCTGCCAGAGTTTCGGATACGAAGCGCTGCTTCACGGCGCTGAGCTGCTGCATTTCCGGCTGGGCTGCGGCCTTCTTCAGCACGGCGTACAACTGCGGATTAAGGGTGACGCTGGAGGAATAGATGACCACCTCGGGCATGAGCTCGTTAACGACCTCGCGCAGCTCGGGAGAATCCATCACGGATTGCAGGTGCGAGAGTCTTCCCCAGGCGCGCACGAGGTCAGCGCCGGAGCTTTCCAGCGCGGCGAATGTGTTCTCGTAAGTAGGTTCCTGCACGGCGCAGATGGCGGCTACAGCGGTTTTGGCACGCTCAATGGCGGCGCGGATTTCCGTGCGGGCTTGTTCCGGGGTGAGGGCGGACCATGCCACATGCAGTGATTTATCAGTAAAAGGTGCGTTCATGTTTTATCAGATGTTGCGTATATGCTACTACGGAAGGTGATGTGAGTAAAGCGGAAAGGCGGACATGCCGTTAATTCACCAGGCCCCACGGCTTATCTGCCAGTTGATATAGGCGAAGTACGCCATAAAGAGGGTGAAGAATATCATGCCGTTCATCAGTGAGAGGACGGCCAGAGCCCCGCCCAGAATCATGCCCACTGTGGAGCAGAGTTTCAGGTTATTCGTTACGGTGAGGAGAAGCTGTCCGCCGTCCAGCGGGAGGATGGGCAGCAGGTTAAAGATACTCCACCACATGCAGATGAACATGGCTGTACTGTATACCATCATGCCGGAATGTGGG
The DNA here is from genome assembly GCA_937885815.1 of uncultured Verrucomicrobiales bacterium. Lineage (GTDB taxonomy): Bacteria > Verrucomicrobiota > Verrucomicrobiia > Verrucomicrobiales > Akkermansiaceae > Akkermansia. Next base: position 14,620 of record CALABM010000191.1, read on the forward strand.
ATGGTACCGTTTTCCAGTGCGAGGGCGATACTGTACTGCTGCTCAAAGGGCATGGCTTCCAGCTGGCTAAAGGGGGCCAGTAGGTAGAAGTTTATGCCTGCAGCTACATTGCCTACGTGAAGCCCCATGATAATGGCGACAATTAACCCCAGCAGTAGACTGGCAGCCGGGCCGGCCAATACATAGAGGAAATATTGCGTGCGCGTACGTGGGCGCGAGCGCAGCTCTGTGACGCCGCCCATCATGGCTAGTGTGATGTACGGCTGCTCCTTCGTGAAGTATCGCCCTGCCAGCGCGTGCCCCAGTTCATGTGCCAGAAGAGCCAGCATACCCATCACGACGAATACCGCCGCGTTCATTAGGCCGTTTCCATTGCTAAGGCCGAGCAGAAACAGAATCAGCCAAATACTGGGGTGAATGCAGACAGGTATACCGAAAAGGGTGAAATAAAGGGTGCCTGTGGTGGGTCGGGGCGTGTTCATGGCCTCTTTTTACCCTATTTTTTCCTATTTTTCAACAGAAAATCAAAAAAAATGCATTTTTTTTACAAAAAAAGCTTGCAATGCATCGGGAAGTTGTGTATAATTCTCCCGCACCCCGCAAACAACGGGAAACGCAAATCCGGCGTAGCTCAGTGGCAGAGCGGATGACTGTTAATCATTAGGTCGTTGGTTCGACCCCAACCGCCGGAGCTGAAAGGCCAGAGGACTTAGTTCTCTGGCCTTTCTTGCGTTCATGGGGGCGCTTATCAATGCCAAGAATTGAAATCAGCCGGATATGAAAGCGTTGAGGCTTATATTGAGTTTGCTTGTAAGTGTTTTATCGGTTCAAGCTGAGGAGATAAGCTTGAATGCGCATGTGGTGGACTTGCCGGCAGAAGTTATAACGCTGCCACCTACTATGGCCGGGCAGTTGGCGCTGGTAAGGGAGACCATTGAGGTGGCGGAAGTGCTGCAAACGGTGTTGGAAACTCCGGATGTGTACGTGAATCCTCAGGCAACTGTTTGCTTGATAGCGGAGAAGTGGCTGCTGCCGCGTTGGCGTGCATTGTCTGAATTGCCGAGTGAGCGGCTGCGTGAGCTGCTTTTGCTGGTGGATGCGATTGATTGGCAGAGCGCATGGGTGCTGGATGCGGCAGAGGCCGACAGCTGTGTGAGCATGCCGCGTGAGGAAGATACTACGCCGTGCTTGGAGCGTTTGGTAAAGGTGGCACAGGTAGTAGAGCGGCAGATGAAGAACGGGGATTCCCCGGAATTGCAGGCCGTTTTGGTTTCTATGGTGGGGGCCATGGGCGGCGGGGCACTGCTGAAATTGCCCGCTCCGCTGCTGGAGGAGCGCTGGGTGCGCGACTACAAGACGGCGTATTCCTTCCTAGCTGGGTTCAAATCCGCGCTGGAGCAGGGGGATGCCGCAGCTATGGCCAGCCTGCATGCATATACGGATTATTTGCTGCAGAGTGAGGCTGATTGCCTGCGTGTCGATGCCCTTGCGGCTGTGTACGCCTCCGTATGCCAGGCCGAGTACAAGGTGCGCCCAGCTCAGTTCTGTATTGATACCGCTATGCAGCAAGCCATGCAGCCTTTTCTGGAGCGATTGCCCGCATTGCGCGGTGTGCTGCCGGGAAAGATGTGTGATTGAGGAAGCTCTGGTAAGAGTGAGTTTTGTTTTTGTTAGCGACGTCTTGCAGGATTAAAAATATTCTTTATTGGGGTGGCGGGCGATGCGCTTGAGGTCGGAGTACGCCTCGGTATCGCCTAGCAGGGCGGCCGCTGTGTACCAACGGCGAGCCAGTGTCAGGCTGCGCCGTGTATCCTGACCGTTTTCATACAACAGGCCGATGGCTCTCATGGCGTGTGTATCTTGTTGCTGCCGTGCTTTCTCGAAGAGCGATTGTTGTGCTGCAATACTTTGTTTCGGGAGCGGAGCGTGCAAGTGGCGAAGGGCCGCCCGTGCGTTTTTGCTCCCCTCGGCTACGGCTTTTTTGTAGTAACTGATGGCCTCTTGCAGGTTGAGTTCAACGCCGTAGCCGTATTGATAACAAAAGCCCAGATACGCGAGTGCAGAATCGTAGTTAGACTTAGCTGAGTGACGGAACTTTGCTACGGCGGCTTCGTAATCTGCCTTCACCCCTCTTCCTAACAGGAGACATACCCCCTGATTGTAGACGGATACTTCATCCGTGCTGTCCAGTTTGGTCGCCAGTTTGTAGTAGCGGAATGCGAGTTTATAGTTGCGCGGTACTCCGTTGCCCTCATAGTAAGCGAGCCCTAGGTTATTGGCGGCACAACAGTCGTTTCTCCTGACGCCGAGGCGCAGGTAGGAAATGCCTTTTTTGGGGGCTTTGGGGATGCCGTATTCGCCGTTCAGGAAGATACCGCCCAGAACGGATGGCGCATAGGCGTCCCCGGCTCGCATGGCTCGCTTAAGCCATAGGATACCTTCTTCTGTGTTTTGTGGAGTGCCTTCGCCATCCAGCAAACGGATTCCCAAGTTGTACATGGCTAGGGCGTCACCCGCTGCGGACGCGCGGCGGAATAGGGCAACACACTTGCGCCAGTTGCGTTTCACGCCTTTTCCCCAGTAGTAAGCCCACCCTAATTCCGTCATGGCTTTGACATGTCCGCGGTGGACTGCCTTTTTGTAGTAAGAGAGCATGGCCGGGTATTCTTCAGCGTCTCGGTGCTGTTGCCCCAATCTAAATAGGGCTGCCGGGTGTCCCAGTTCTGCCGCACGTTTGAGGGCAAAGGAGCAATCCAAATGGGGGATGTCTGGAAGCTTCGGAGGCGGATATGGCAGGAAAAAGGTAGGTGCTTCATCATGGCCTGGTGTTTCTACCCATGCCGCGATGGCATAGTAACGGGCGGCTTTTTGCTTATTGCGCTTGGGGGCGGTATCGTAATATGTTGCTGCCATCAGGGCAGCTATTCGCACGTCTCGTTCTGCCGCGGCTTCGGCCAGAGCTATGGCCTTGTGTTCGTTTTGCTCTACACCGATGCCTTGTTGGTAGAGAACGGCCAGATGATACAGACTGATAGCGTTCCCTGCTTCGGCCTGATGCTGCAGAGCAATGGACAGTTGATGAGCTCCTTCACCTGTCGTATTGAACCGCAGAACGGCGGCTGCTACTTCTCCTTCGGACAAGCCGGCGGCAGCTGCTCGATCGTACCAGTAAATGGCTTTCTCGGTATCTTCCTCTGTGTAATTGCCTTCTTCATATTGCGTGCCCAGTTCATACATGCACCATGCGTGCCCGTTTTCGGCTGCTCTCAGGAGGTGCGGCATCCATTTGTCTCTCACATCAGCATCATGTCCTTCATCGCCTCGCATGCGGAAAATGGCCCATGGGTCGCCGGTATCTGCCGCTTGTTGGTAGTACTCTTCAGCGAGTTCAAAGTTGCAATCATCCTCATGGAAGAGGCCTGTGCGGATGAGAGTATCTGTTTCAGATGGGTTGAGGGGTAGTTTCATACAGAGTAGGCTATCACAGATTGGCGCGTTAGTAAACTCATTTTCCAGCAACAATGCGTTTTTACTTGACTTTTCACCCCTTTCAAGGTACGCTGACGCCGTCAGAACAGACACATCTTATTATTATGTCTCGCAAACCCATTATTGCCGCTAACTGGAAGATGAACATGGGCCCGAAGGAAGCTAAGGCTTTCCTCGCCGCGTTCAAGGAAGAGAAGACCTGCGATATCGCTGTGGACAAGGTGATCGTTCCTCCCTTTGTAACGATTCCCGCCGTGATGGAGACCCTCGGTGAGTGCAAGTGCATCGGCGTGGGCGCTCAGGACGTGAGCGACCGCGACAACGGCGCCTTCACCGGTGAGATTTCTACCGCCATGCTCAATGAGCTGGGCTGCACCTACGTGGTGCTGGGTCACAGCGAGCGCCGCCAGTACCATGGCGAGACGAACGCTTACATCAACAAGAAGATTAAGAAGGCTCTTGCCGCTAACATCTGCCCCATCTACTGCATTGGTGAGACGCTCGAGCAGCGTCAGGGTGGTGAGCTTGAGACCGTTCTGAAGTCTCAGGTTGTAGAGGGTCTCGAGGGGCTGACTCCCGCTGAGGTTGCCGGCCTTGTAATCGCTTACGAGCCCGTGTGGGCCATTGGCACCGGCGTGACCGCCAGCGCTGAGGATGCTCAGGCTGCTCACGCTTTCATCCGTGGCGTCATCGCTGACACCTTCGGTGCTGAGGCTGCTGAGGCTGTACGTCTGCAGTACGGTGGTTCCGTGAAGCCCGGCAACGCTGCTGAGCTCATGAGCCAGCCCGACATCGACGGCGCTCTCGTGGGTGGTGCAGCTCTGCTGCCCGACTCCTTCGCCGCCATCATCAAGGCTTCCGTGTAAATCTAATACACAGCGTTTTTTTCGAATCCCCGCTTGAGCGATTGTCTCAGGCGGGGATTTTTCTTTTGCCGGATAAGTCGGGGCGGGGCTCTGAGAACCTGCTGTATTGTCTTGCAGGACTATCAGAAAATGCCATTGACAAAATGATGAAGCAAATGTTATAATACATGCATCGTTGAAGCTCAATTGGTGTTGGGAAAATAACAACGATTCTCTCTTCAGTTGAAAAAAGATTATATGAAACAGCTGTTAAGTCGCATATTTACGCCATTATTGTTTCTGAGAGTTTGCTTTTGGGCAACGGTATCGGTGTTTGTATTCATGTTGGCAATGTGTTTTGTGGAGGATGGGCCCAGCTATTTTGACGATCTCCCCGAACAACATGAGCAGGAAAAAATCAAAGTTACCACAGAGCAGGTGCAGCAGTTGAAAGCTGCCGATAGCATACAAGCCGGTATCTTGCTTTTACGGGATGGAGTACGTAAAAATGATTATAGAACGTTTACCTTTGTCCCTTTTGAAACTCCTGAGGGGGAGCGACGGGCCGGCCATTATATGGCGTCTACTTCTTTGGCTACCTATCAGAATGAGATATACCCTGCGCTGATTCAGCTTTTGGAGCGTTTTGGCACGAAAGAAGGCGAAACAACAAGGGAGTTCCCCCTGCATGCGTTTATGGAATCAACGAATTCTCGCAGGAGTAGCTCCTCTGACCCATTCGGGTATTATGTAAATACCTATGAATACTTGCGGGAGTTCACTAATGTTGATTCCAACAAGACGTATATTTGCGTATCAAACTGTTTGAATACTCCGGAGCATTTCCCGACCGGAGAGGCTTCCGGTTCCTTGAAACTCAAAATAAGCATTTATTCTGTACCAATAGAGACACTGCGAGAGATGCGCTTTTATTGTGAGGCTGACACTTATCCGCTTTATTGGTATGAATTGGATGGGGATGAGTACTTGCAAGCTTCTGATTTACGGACATGGAATGGCCATTATGTAACCATGTGTAATGGCGTGTTGCACATCCATGGTTGGGCTGCCCTCGTTCATGGGCATTGTGCTTATTGGAGCATAAAGAGCATGGCTGCTAATGATTATAAATGGCAAAAAGCAGAAGAGGCTGATAATGTCAAAATATCTTTCACGATGCCTATTGATACGGCGGCTCTGTTCTATATGGAAAACTTAAAAAATCTGAATCCGATGTCCACGATTTTGCTCAGCCTTGCGATATTGCTGGATAAAGTTTGGTGGCTCACTCCTGTGATAGCAATCTTCCTGTGGGCTGAAATTCACGATTATAAGATGAGAAGTGCCGGCAAAAAAAGTTCCACCCTTCCTCAGGAGGAGGAGTTAAGTGAGACCGGCCGTACAGCATATCAGTTCCTTACCTCTCTGCCTAAGGAAGAGACGTTGATTTCCCAAGAGCTACTGCCCGCCATTAAGTCTGCTGCCGTGTTGGATAATGCAGAAAAATTGGAAAAGGAACTTTCAGATATGGAATCTCCCACAGAGGCGGATAAAGAGGTATTGGCCCACTTGCGAGAGGCTATTAATTTCGCTATGCTGCGGCGTCCTTCTACTCATTTTGGTGTGTATATATTAATCGCATTATTCGTAGCGTTTATAGCTTGGTTAGCCTCGGACACGATGCAGTACTATTTGTGCGCTGCTTATGTAGTTGTGCCGATTATCTTTTTCCTGCTCACGCTGAGCCCCAATTATAAATTGTGGGAAGAAAAGAATGCTGAACCTGCAGCAAGTCCGGAGGAGACGGGGAGTGGAACTGTGGCGCGTATAGGCGTGGCTACTGTTTTGACGGCCTGTGCTCTGGCCTCAAGGCGTGAGTATACCTGCACCGTTGCAACTGATGGCTGTGGCAATCAGCGCGTAGTGGATAAACAAGAAAACGTTGTCACAACGGGCACCTGTATAGCAATCGCGCTTATGATATTGTTATTTGCGGCCCTTTGTGTACTGCTGAGTGTATTCTGTGGTATCTACTTTTACCGCAACTATCTTAGCAGATAAAAGTCTAAAAGCTAGGTTTTATAGCGCACATTCCCTTCGAAATGTAGGGAATGTGCGTTTTTTTTGTGAGCTCTATTTGGCGGTATTTGAGGGCAAGTTTGAGGACAAAAGAAGCCCGGCTCTTGTGAGAGCCGGGCTTGTAAAATAATCCGAAAGAGCAGGGGATTAGTTGCGCTCGAAGAGGGCACGAATCTTGCTGCCCACCACCTCAACGGGGTGCTCAGCCAGAGCGGCACGCTTGGCCAGCAGGTTGGGGGCGCCGGCAGCGGCTTCCTCCAGCCATACGCGGGCGAACTCGCCGGTCTCGATGCGCTTGAGGCTCTCCTTCATCTTCTCCTTCACCTCCGGGCCGAGAATCTGCGGGCCGTTGTAGTACTCGCCGAACTCAGCAGTGTTGGAGATAACGCCATTCATGGCCTGGATGCCCTTGTTATAAATGATGTCCACGATGAGCTTAGCCTCGTGTACGCACTCGAAGTAAGCCATCTCTGCGGGATAGCCGGCCTCAATGAGGGTCTCGAAACCATACTTCATGAGGTCTACAAGGCCACCGCAGAGCACGTTCTGCTCACCGAAGAGGTCCTCGTATGTCTCCTGCTGCATGGTGCACTCCAGCACACCACCGCGGGTAAGACCCTCAGCCTTGGCCATGGCCAGAGCCACGTTCTTAGCATTGCCACTGGGGTTCTGGAATACAGCGATGAGGCCGGGGCAGCCGAAGCCTTCCTCGAACACGCGGCGAACCTCCGTGCCCGGGCCCTTCGGGGCTACCATGATGACGTCCACGTCTGCCGGGGGCTCGATGGTCTTGAACACGTATGCGAAGCCGTGGGAGCAGCACAGGGTCTTGCCGGCGCACAGGCCCGGCTTAATCTGGTTGGTGTACACGGAGCCGTGCATCTCGTCCGGCAGGAGGATGTGTACGATGTCGGCCTTCTTAGCAGCCTCGTCCACAGTCATTACCTCGAAACCGTCCTGCACAGCGGCGTCCCAGCTCTTGCCGGGGCGGATACCGATGATAACGTGCACGCCGCTATCGCGCATGCAGAGAGCCTGAGCGCGACCCTGAGCGCCGTAACCGATAACGGCCACGGTCTTGCCATTCAGAACGCTTACATCAGCGTCCTTGTCGTGAAGAATTTCCATTGTCTTGTGATGGGTTAATTTGAAACTTCCGCACCCGGCCAGCAGGTGCACCCCGCTAAAATACCACCATTCAACTGGATTGCAAGCATTTAATGCGACATTTTTTAGATTAATGGCGTGATTTTGATTGACAATGAGGGGGGGAAGGTGTATTCTGTGCGTCCCCGCTGATGCTGCAATACCAACAACGGAGGGCTGGGGGCTATAGCGCAGCACCTTCCGCTCATCCGTGGGTCCTGATACAAGGGCTCACACAATATATCAAAATACAATGATTAACGAACTCGTATCCAAGATGGTGGAGGCCGGTGTACACTACGGTCACCAGACCCGCAAGTGGCACCCCAACATGAAGAAGTACATTCTTACTCAGAAGAATGGCATTCACATCATCAACCTGGAAGAGACTGAGAAGTGCCTGGACAAGGCTTGCGCTTTCCTTGCTGAGAAGGCTGCCAAGAACAAGAAGATTCTCTTCGTTGGCTGCAAGCGTCAGGCTCAGGAGGCTGTAAAGGAGGCCGCTGAGGCCACTGGTCAGTACTATGTAAACTTCCGTTGGCTGGGCGGTATGCTCACCAACATGGCCACCATCAAGAAGAGCATCGCTCGCCTTGATTGGCTCGAGAACCTCGACAAGCAGCCCGAGTACAAGAGCATGTCCAAGAAGGAGCTCGCCGCTCTGGCTCGTGAGCGCGAGAAGCTTCTGCGCAACCTGCAGGGTATCCGCAACATGGGTGGCGCTCCTGACGTGATGGTTGCCATCGGTGCTGACCACGAGGACATCGCTATCCGCGAGGCTCACATCCTGGGCATCCCCGTGATCGTTCTGACCGACACGAACGCCGATCCCGAGAGCGTGGACTTCCCCATCCCCGGCAACGACGACGCCGTGCGCTCCATCCGCCTGGTTCTCTCCGTGCTTACGGACGCCATCAACAAGAACAAGGCCTAATCGCCTTATAACCCGAATTTCTTAAGACACTACTATGGCTGAAATTACCGCCCAGATGGTCAAAGAGCTGCGCGTCAAGACGGACGCCGGCATGATGGACTGCAAGAACGCTCTCATCGAGTGCGACGGCAACATGGACGAAGCTGTGAAGTACCTCCGTGAGAAGGGTATCGCCAAGGCCGCTAAGAAGGCTGACCGCGACGCCAAGGAGGGTGTTGTTACCACCGTTGTGGAGGGTAACGACGGCATCATCTTCGAGATTAACTGCGAGACCGACTTCTGCTCCAAGGGTGACAAGTTCAAGGCTCTCGTGGCTGAGATTGCTGCCGCTCTGAAGGCTTCCTCCGCTAAGACTCTGGATGAGGCTCTGAACGTGGCTATCAACGGCACGACCGTTGAGAAGTACATCGCTGAGCAGTGCGCCGCCATCGGTGAGAACATGAAGCTGCGCAAGTTTGCCCGCTACGCCCTGGAGGGTGAGGGTAGCATCGTTTCCTACATCCATATGGGTGGCAAGGTGGGCGTGCTCCTGCAGGTGAACTGCGGCAAGGCTGAGACCGCCGCCGCCGCTGAGTTCCAGGCCATGTGCAAGGACATCACTCTGCACATCGCTGCTTGCGCTCCCAAGAGCGTGGACTCCTCCTCTCTTGACCCCGCCTTCGTGGCTGAGGAGCAGGAGATTGCCAAGGCTCAGCTCATCGCTGAGGGCAAGCCCGAGGCTCTGCTGGAGAAGATTCTTCCCGGCAAGCTTAAGGCCCTCTACAAGCAGAGCTGCCTCATGAGCCAGGAGTTCGTGAAGGACGGCTCCATCACCGTGGAGAAGCTCGTGGCCGACATCGCCAAGCAGCTCGGTGACTCCATCACCGTGGTTGCCTTCGAGCGCTTCCAGCTCGGTGCTTAATTGACCATATTTTCATCATCAGGGCACGGAGCGCATGTATCGCTCCGTGCCTTTTTCATTTATCTTACATATGAATGCAGTAACTGTCAGAGATGCCAAGGTGTTCCTTTCCGGGCGCGAGATTCTTCATAACATCAGCTGGGAGGTGAAGCGAGGGGAGCGCTGCTTTATCCTCGGGGCGAATGGCGCCGGTAAAACCACGCTCGTGCGCATGCTTATGGGCTATGCTTGGCCCGTATTCGGCGCCACGGTGGAGGTGCTGGGCAAGCGCTTCGGTACCGTTAATCTGCAGGAGCTGCGCAAGCACATTGCATGGGTGAGCCCGCTCATGCACCAGTGGTTGGGAGACCGCGAGTGGACAGGGCGTGAAATGGTGCTTTCCGGGCCGGATGCCACCATCGGCCTGTACCGTGAGCCCACACCCGCTGAGGAGAGCAAAGCCGCGGCCCTCATGGCCAGCCTGCGTGCTGAGCATCTGATGGACCGCACCGTGGCCACCATGAGCAGCGGTGAGCAGGTGAAGGTGCTGATTGCCCGCGCGCTGATGACGGACCCCCAGCTGATGATTCTGGATGAGCCCAGCGTGTATCTGGATATTGCCGGGCGTGAGTTCCTGCTGCACACCATTGAGGAGCTCGCCGCCACTCATCCGCAGCTTACCATCATTTTCATTACCCAGCGCATTGAGGATATACTCCCCGTCTTTTCCCGCGGCATGATATTGAAGCAGGGTAACATCCTTTCCTATGGCTCGCGTGATGAAGTGCTCACGGAGGATAACCTCCGCGCGGCCTTTGAGCTGGATATCCGCCTCATTAAGGCGCGTAATGGCCGCCTCTGGACGGTGATTGAGTAATTAAAACGCCCGTGGGTATGGAAACTCACGGGCGAAACTTTTGCCGCTTACTTGCAGCCCCTGTGTGTGGCGGGGGATTATTCCTGCGTTTGCAGCAGGTAGGCATTCAGCTCTGCCAGCGCTTGCCGCTGGGTGGGGCAGGCGCGGCGGCGGTCCCCCAGCGCGAAGCTGCAGCGCGTTTTTCCGCTGAAATGGTAATTCGTCAGCCCCTTGTCACGCAGGTTATCCATGCGGCGGCGCAGCTCGGTGTAGAAGAACAGGGGCAGGGGGGCCTCCGCTGCCAGAGTATCCAGCTCGATGTCGATGGGCGGCGTCTGTTTGCGCAGGTGCGCGGCGATGAGTGGCAGGCCAATCTGGTTCAGCAGGTTGCGCATGCGCTCAAAGAGGTAATCTAAGGGCACGGCATGCAGCGGGCAGTTGTTCTCCAAGTACATGAGAATGCCGGCGGCTATCTCCTCCTTGAAGGGTAAAGTGGTCCCGGCCTCGGTCGCGGCCTCCTGAAGCACGTTCACGAGCCAGCTGAGGTCATAATCCGAGAACACGCAGTAGCCGTTCTGCAGCAGAGGACGCTTGTTTTTGAAGGAAATCATCAGAAGATAAGTTTGCGTTGTAACGGGTCATTCTGGCTCTTGCGCTCCATGCGGCGAATGAGGTCGATGAACTCTTCCACGTTCGCAAACTGGCGGTATACGGACACATAGCGTATGTAGGCCACGGGGTCTATCCCCTGCAGCTTTTCAATGACTTTCATGCCGATGATGGAGGAGGGCACCTCGCGCTGGTGATCGCGGTGCAGCTCGGCCACGATTTCATCCGCCGCGTTATCCAGCTGGTCCATGCTTACAGGGCGCTTCTCGCAGGCCTTTATCATGCCGCGCAGAATTTTTTCGCGGTTCAGCGCTTCGTGTACATTATCGCGCTTCACCACGCGCAGCTCCGTGCGTTCTATCTGCTCATAGGTCGTGTAGCGGTACTGGCAGCGTATGCATTCGCGCCTCCGGCGTATGCATGTGCCGTCCTTCGACGTGCGTGAGTCGATTACCTTGTCTTCCATATACCCGCATTGAACGCATCTCATGCGTGCCATCATACCACAACTTATGGTGCCGTCAATACTATCATGGTGCCATATATTATGGCTCTGTGGGTTGCAAGTATTCCCCTTTTCTAGCTTTTCTTAAATATCATGCCCATGCCAAAAAATAAAAAAAATTGTCATTTTGAAAAATAATCCTTGCAATGCAGTAGGAAAAGTGGTAATTTGTGCTCATGAACACGCAGTTTATCGAATATCCCAAGTGCAGCACCTGCCGGAAGGCCCGTACATGGCTTCAGGAGCAGGGGGTGGAGTTTACCGGGCGTCACATCGTGGAGCAGGCTCCCACAGCCGAGGAACTGCGCAGCTGGTGGCAGGCAAGCGGGCTGCCCCTCAAGAAGTTTTTTAACACCTGCGGCACAAAATACCGTGAGCTGAATCTCGCCGCTCGCCTGAAGGAGATGAGCGAGGAGGAAATGCTTGCCCTTCTGGCTACGGATGGCATGCTGGTGAAGCGCCCTTTGCTGGTAACCGAGAACGGCAGTGTCATTCCCGGTTTTAAGGCAGAAACTTGGAGCACTGCCCTGTGCAAATAAAATTTTGTAAGTGATAATTGGAGAGAGTCAGGGCCGTCCCCGCTAACGGGGACGGCCCTATTGCTAAAAAAATACCCCTCAGCCTTCAAAAACGCCATCAGCGTATCAAGGAAAAACCGGCCGGAGATGACGCTAGAAAAATGTGGGCCGCGGGAGTGTAGGTATCCAAACAGACTCCTCCCGCGCTCGGGCCTCACGCCATCCCTCATCGAAATACACCCACCCAGATTATAGAAGTTCAACGGCTTAGTAGAAAATTCGAAATTTCCGAATTTTCTCATGGTTGATGCTTCTACCAACTCTCCATCAGAGTATATATGTTTGATATGCTCGTTGATAGTTGACTTCGCCTTTTGGAACAGCTCAGCCATCTGTTCCTGGGGCAGCCAGACAGTATCTCCTCAAATGTGACGTCAACATTGGTCAGGCCATCCGTGGTCTGGTATATTAAGATGGGGAAATGATTGTGGTTCATATTTTTCTAATCAACGTGACGATATGGAATTTGGGATTGTAAAATGTCGAATCCCATTCCTAATTTTGTTTTCAGGGCCTGCAAGTCGGGGAGAATCGGTCTATCTGCTAGAGTGGGCGAGATGGTTACACTTTTTACAAGAGCTTTGTCAAAAGGTATCTCTAAGTAGGGAATCAACAGCGCTCTGCTTTCTCTTATTTGGGGAACTATTGACTTTAGTTTATCGTCATCATCATACTTTCTTATGCTCACTCTCACTTCTTCTTCTCCCTTAAATGCTGAATGTTTGAAGAAAATTCCAATGTCTTCAAAGACAAAATCAAAGGCCTTTCCTACTTCTCTGTAGGTATCATGTAATGTATTTGGATTTTTTATATAGCTGTCATAAATCCGAAATAAACGCTCCAGCACATGGTGTACAACATTCATCTGCTCTTCTTTGTCGTATAATACCTTAGCCAAAATTACTGGATAATCGCTAAAAAGATTAGGATTATCAAAACCTATACAATATCCATCACTTTGGGCATTTTTGCTGTAGCAATTCCAAAGAGCTAAAGAATCGGCATTAGAAGAAAATGAAGCAAGATATAAGTCTCTGTCTATATAACCTTTTTTTTTGCTGTCTCGTTGTACTTCATTTATTTCTCTAACATATTCTACAAATTGAGGTTCGTGTGCATATTTATTTAATGCCTCTTCAATGCAATCATGTACAATAAGGTTTTCGCTGGTATCATTTAAGCTATCCCAACGTGTAAACCATAGGTTTTCATTGGTCAAAATCCCTAGCATTCCAGCGGCGCTGGTATAGTGGTAAATGATAGGATGTTTATTATTTTCTGCAAAACTATTAACAAGCGCGGCCAGATCTTCCCTGCTGAGATTTGCATTTTGCAAAACTGTTTCTATGGTCAGTGCGTTTTCTATCATTTTTTTATTGCTTGCTTATTTTGACGGGGCTTCATTGAAGGCGGGCGGGCGAGGCACTGGGGGCTGTGGTATTCACCCCTCGGGAAAGGTTCTCCCATGTGCCCAGAGACCTTTGTTCGCAGTTGCATACATGCCTTCTCATATCTCTATCAATCGTTGGCTGTGAGTAATATAGCACAAAAGTAGTTCGTAGTAAAGAAAATACAAGCTAATCTCTTAGACCATGGCGCTTTCTCCCAGCGGTGGCGCTAAAGGTTACAAATCATAGAAGATTTTTTTCTAGCCCGCTGTAAGGATCAGGGGCGTCGAGGATTGAAAGGGGTGCTTTTCCGCTACTTTTTAGAAAGTAGGACAGTTTGCCCGTTTTTTTGTTGCTCAAAGGCCTCATTTTGTGATATCATGAACTTAGGCCCTTACGCACATGCTTTATCTCACACTCCATTCGGTTGGCTCCTTTTTTTCTGAGAAGCTTTTTTCTCTAATTGATTTAGCATGACGACTTCATAATAATCTTTTCTACCGCTCACATGAATAAGCAACAGCTCGCTTCTAAAATCTGGGAGTCTGCAAACAAGATGCGCTCCAAAATCGAGGCTAACGAATATAAGGACTATATTCTAGGTTTTATTTTCTACAAGTTCCTTTCTGATAAGGAAACTAAGTACTTGAAGGATAATGGCTGGACAGAGGAAGACCTGCCCTCCGTTACAGAGGATGATACTGAAACTGTAGATTATATCCGGCAGAATATCGGCTACTTTATTTCCTACGACAATCTGTTTTCTACTTGGATTGCCAAAGGCAACGATTTCAATGCCTCCAATGTAACGGATGCGCTTTCTGCTTTTAGTCGCCTTATCAATCCGACACACAAGAAGGTCTTTGACAAGGTATTTGCAACCTTGGAAACAGGCTTGTCCAAGTTGGGTGAATCTTCCGGTGCTCGTACTAAAGCCATTCGTGACCTCTTGTACCTGATTAAGGACATCCCGATGGACGGCAAGCAGGACTACGATGTGCTTGGCTTCATCTACGAGTATCTGATTAGCAACTTTGCAGCCAATGCCGGTAAGAAAGCTGGCGAGTTCTACACCCCCCACGAGGTATCCTTGCTGATGTCGGAGATTGTAGCAGACCATCTCAAGGATAGGAAAGAGATTAAGATTTACGACCCTACCAGCGGCTCCGGTTCATTGCTTATCAATATCGGCAAGTGCGTAGCTCGCTACATGGAGGGCGATGACAACATCAAGTATTTCGCTCAGGAGCTTAAGGAAAACACCTACAACCTGACGCGAATGAACCTCGTTATGAGAGGCATCTTGCCGGACAACATCGTCACGCGCAATGGCGATACGCTGGAAGAGGACTGGCCGTACTTCGATGAAAATGACCCGGTCAACACCTACGACCCTCTCTATGTGGATGCTGTGGTTTCCAACCCGCCCTACTCTCAAGCATGGAACCCTGCTGATAAGGAAGCTGACCCCCGTTATGCCCGCTTCGGTCTTGCGCCTAAGGGAAAAGCTGACTACGCTTTCCTGTTGCATGACCTGTACCACCTGAAGAGTGATGGTATCATGACCATTGTTCTCCCTCATGGCGTTCTGTTCCGAGGTGGCGAAGAAGGTTCTATTCGTAAGAATCTTATAGAAAACAACCACATTGATGCCATTATCGGACTTCCCGCCAACATTTTCTTTGGCACCGGAATCCCCACAATTATCATGGTGTTGAAGCAGAAGCGCGACAATACTGATGTTCTTATCGTGGATGCCTCCAAGGGCTTTGCTAAAGTGGGCAAGAACAACGTGCTGCGAGCATGCGATATCAAAAAAATTGTGGATGTCGTGACCTCTCGCTCGGATATGGAAAAGTTCGCTCGTGTGGTAAGCCGTGATGAGATTCGTGCGAATGAATACAACCTCAATATACCGCGATACGTTGACTCTTCTGATCAGGCAGAAAGCTGGGATATTTATGCATCCATGTTCGGCGGTATTCCGGAATCTGAGCTTGCCGACCTCCACGAATACTGGGCTGCGTTCCCGAACCTGAAAGGCGATTTGTTCGCGTCTGTCAATACAGCTTACTGCCAGCCGCGAGTTGAGGGAATGAAGGAGGCCGTCTTCTCGCATCCTGATGTTGTTTCATTCACCGAAAAATATGCAGCTTCATTCGCTGATTTTGAGTCGTATCTCTCCGCTGAATTGCTGGATGGCATGCAAACGCTCAATCCAACAAAACAGGAAGCTATACTCAGCGATGACATCTTTGCCCGCTTAGGCGATATTCCCCTGCTGGATAAATACACAGCATACCAGCTTTTGGATGACATCTGGAAGAAAATTGCCGTAGACCTCGAAATTATCCAGACTGAAGGCTTTGCCGCCGTTAAGCAGGTTGACCCGAATATGGTTGTCAAGAAGAAGGACGGCAAAGACCTGGAAGTTCAGGAGGGCTGGATTGGTCATGTTATTCCGTTCTCTCTGGTGCAGGAATCGTTGCTTGCCGATTCTCTCGCTTCTCTTCGCAACAAGGAAACGAGATTGAGTGAAATTGCTTCTGAATATGAGTCATTGCTTGACGAACTTTCGGAAGAAGAGAAAGAAAAGGATTTCGTCAATGAGGGCAAAGATGCTTTTGTACCTAAGGAGGTTGCAAAAACTGTCAAAACAAAGGATGCAGAGCCGGAAACCCTTGCTATTCTGCGCAAGGTCAACGCCCTGATAAATGAGGAAAAAACACTCAAGAAGCAGGTTAAAGACGACAGTAAAGAACTCCATATCCTTACCAAGAAGACTATCGAAGAACTGGATGATGCTCAGGCAAAAGACATGCTCAAGCTCAAGTGGGTTACTCCGCTGGTGGAAAGCATGGCCGGACTTCCCTCTGCCATCATTACAGACTTCATTGCCAAGCTAGTTGCCCTGAGCAAGAAATACGAAACAACCTTTGCTGAGGTAGACCGCCAGATTGCTGATACTGAATCTTCCCTTGCTTCTTTGCTTGGCGAACTTACAGGCAATGAGTTCGATATGATGGGTATCAATGAATTGAGAACTCTAATGGGAGGAGATGCGTATGCTGCACAATAATAACACCCCTTCCATCCGCTTCGCAGGATTTACTGACGCTTGGGAACAGCGTAAGTTCAGTGAACTTGTTTTAATTGAGCGAGGAGGTTCACCTCGTCCAATCGATGCGTTCATTACCGATAGCCCTGATGGCCTTAACTGGATAAAAATCGGTGATGCTCCAACACAGGGAAAATACATTACCAAAACAGAAGAAAAAATTCGACCAGAGGGACTTTCTAAAACTCGTGTTGTTCAACCAGGGGATTTGATACTTTCTAACTCTATGAGTTTCGGAAGGCCTTATATTATGGGGATTTCTGGCTGCATTCATGACGGATGGCTTCTAATCCGCAATACGAAAGAGGTATTCGATTTAACCTTTTTATGCCACCTCTTAGGCTCGGGGCAGATGTTGGAGCAATATAGTACTCTTGCAGCGGGAAGTACCGTTAACAATCTGAACAAGGAACTTGTAGGCAGCGCCATCGTAAAGTACCCAGCGCTAGAAGAACAAAGGAAAATCGGAGCCTATTTAGAACGAGTCGACGACCTCATCACCCTTCATCAGCGTGAGTTCACTCACACCAAACTAAACACTAATTATGTTGAATACTACCAAAGAATCAGACCTCTTCTGTACATATTATGCTCAGTGGATAAAAGTGTATAAAGAGGGTGCGGTAAGAAAAGTGACAATGGCCAAGTACACCATGGCGCTTACTTGGTTACAACGTCTGGCTCCTGATTTGAAACTCTGTGATGTTTCACGAGTTACCTATCAGCAAATACTTAACGAGTATGCGGAGAGTCACGAAAAGCAGACCACTATGGATTTTCACCATCTCATTAAGGGAGCCATAGCAGATGCTGTTGACGAAGGTCTCATTCCCAGAGACCCGACTCGTAAGGCAATCATTAAAGGAAAAACTCCTCCTCCTAAGAAAATAAAGTATCTGAATCAGTTTGAGGTACATACGTTGTTGAGTAGTCTTGAGTTACATAAAGGCATCAACTGGGATTGGCTCATACTGCTGGTGGCTAAGACAGGAATGCGTTTTTCAGAAGCCTTGGCCTTGACGCCCAAGGATTTTGACTTTACGCACCAGATGCTTTCAGTTAGTAAAACATGGGATTACAAGGGAGCGGGGGGCTTTTTGCCGACAAAGAATAAGTCTTCTGTACGCAAGATACAGATAGACTGGCAGACCGTTATACAATTCTCTGAGCTGGTTAAAGGGCTACCCCCTGACATGCCAATCTTTGTGACAAAAGACAGGGTTTACAACTCGACTGTAAACGATGTTCTGGCTCGCCATTGTAAAAAAGCCAATATCCCGGTTATATCCGTCCATGGACTTCGGCACACTCATGCATCGTTACTATTATTTGCTGGCGTATCCATAGCAAGTGTCGCAAGGCGTCTCGGACATTCAAATATGACAACCACCCAGAAGACATACCTGCATATCATACACGAGCTAGAGAACAAAGACGTGGACTTGGTAATGCGGTCGTTATCCGGCCTCAGCTAAAAAATAACTAAACTCTTCCTCACGCTGATGATATTTTGTGATTTTTTGCTTTTAGTTATAAGGTGTTGGCTGCATCCAATCCTCACATTAGAAAGAGGGGATGCCTTCAGCCCCTTACCGGAAGAGCAAATGAAGGGCATGAGAGCAGGGGGGGGGCTACCGGGGCTTTAGCATATAATAGCGGCTTGGCCGAAGCCTTGGTATAAATG
>CALABM010000192.1 GCA_937885815.1 uncultured Verrucomicrobiales bacterium
CACCCTGCATGATGACTGGAGTAACCGCCCTGAGTTCCTCCGCCACAACGCACAGAGCGTGGGCTGGAACCTCTGCAACTGGAATGATAATCACCTCGTGGGTGACCGCATTCCCTTTGATGTAATGAAGGAAATCGTGCCCAAGGGCCAGCTGCGCAACATGATTAACAATGGCCGCTTCCGTGGGCAAATCCCCGCAGATTTCAACATCAACACCCACGAGCCCCGCTTCGCCCCCAGAACCAACCTCGGCTGGGATATGAACTGGATTGAACCGGGCCTGCAGGACGTATACCGCGCCTTCTACAGCCAGCGTACGGATGAGTTCGTGGCGAATATGCGCGCCGGCAAGTACCAGACGCAGGAGCAAATGACAGAGCAGCGCTGGCGCTGGTACATGGAGGACTACTTGGGCTGCATTCTCTCTCTGGATGAATCCATCACCAGCCTGCTGGAGTATCTGGACAAGGCAGGCCTTTCCGAGAACACGCTCGTCATCTACGTGGGTGACCAGAGTTTCTACTTGGGTGAGCACGGCCTGTACGACAAGCGCTGGATTTTCGAGGAATCCATGCGTATGCCCCTCATTATGCGCTGGAAGGGTCGCATCCCCGCCGGCGTGCGCAGCCAAGCCATGGTACAGAATATTGACTACGCCCCCACCCTGCTGGAGATTACCGGCAATAACACGCCGGAGAACACCCGCACCATGGAAGGCGTATCCCTCATACCGCTCTTCTCCACCGGTGAGGCTCCGCAGTTCGTAGACCGCTCCCTCTACTACGCTTTCTATGAGCAGCCCGGTGAGCACAATGCCCCCCGCCATGACGGCATTCGTACGCAGCGCTACACCTTCGCCCGCATTTGGACACCCACAGGAGAGGAACGCCGCACCGGCGTGCGCAAGCCCGAGAACGAGTGGATGCTCATTGATAACGAGACGGACCCGCAGCAGATGCGCAACGTAGCACAAGACCCCGCCTACGCTGAAGTAATGGCTGAGCTCATGCAGCGCTACAATGCCGCCCGCACCCTCTACCGCGTGCCTGAGGATTGCCCCGGCAGCGGCCATAAGATCCCGGATTACCTGCCCTCCTGGGGCCCGGGTGAGAATGACCGCATTCGCCGCTAAAGCAGCTCAGCACCGCTGAATCTTCCGCCACCGCAGTTACTCACTGCGGTGGCTTTTTTTCACACAGCGCCCCACTGCGGCGATGTGAATGATAGATTGAAATATATCTCAGGCCGATATAATCATACTACCGGAACCCCCATTAACAGAATGAAGACAATCCCTACTTTAATCAACAGGCAGTACTGCCTGAGCGCCACCACGGCCTGCACCATTACGAGTGACAGCGGTATCACCCTCTGCACAGCGCAGCCGGGTGAACAAAAGATATTCACGGCCATTTCCCGCAGCGTATATGTCAGCGATTCCGCCGCCGTCATTTCACTCCTGTTCGGAAACTTCACGGAAAACAGCACGACAGATGTACCGCAGCCCTACCACGCCGACTCCCAGCCTGCCATCCTGCAAGCCGGCCATGTATATGACCTTGGAGTACTCTCTAACGATACCGATTTGACCGGGCTCATGTTCTCAGCTAAAGAACATGTTCAGACAGCAGAACTCTGGCTCAGCATCGGTAACACCGAGCTCACTATCATATGGCCAACTAACGCTATATGGCCAAATGGCGAACCGGTCCTGCGCGCTAACACAGCCTATCGCTTCGCTCTGCGCCGCGAACCAAATGCCAATCTCATCATCAACCTTGCATATGAATATTCCCTGTAAAATGATTCCGTTAGGAGGAGGAAGCAAATTGCCGGGTGATTTCATACCTCTCTCATTTATGGAGTTTGAAGGAGCCTCCAGTTTTACTTCTGACTTCATCATAAAATCCGACTGCGGCATATTCTTCGACATATACAAGGGAGAACGAAAAGCTGTATTCTCTGTACTGGCAGGCAACTATAACAACAGCGGGAGTTACACCTACCCGTTTTTGGATTATTCGGCAAAAATCGGCTTTACCCTGAACGAAACATTTTATCCTTTAAGAAGCGGAGGATATGTCAGCGCACAAAATCAGCTAACAGATAAAGATGCCTACCTTGCCATAAACAAGCGCATACGTGGCAACTTTAACTGGATGAACAATAACATGTTTCATTATGACTTGGGCTCGGAAATTATATCTGGAATACTTCCTCGTAAGCTGGGAACTGGAACAGCCCCGCTATCCATCGGAGATTCTTTCACCCCCGGCAATGCGAACTTCTTCACGGGCAAACTTTATCGATTAGCAATTTCTCAGAAATGCTCGATTGTACGTGATTTCATACCTGCGCTCACTTCGGAGGGAACTCTGTGTTTGTTTGATGAGACGAGAAACTCCGCACCTCTGTTAAACGACACAGCAACATTTCCCATAGCTGGATTCACGCTTGCCCAAGCCCGAAAACTCCGCCATTTACCACCGGGAGCCGGTGCGCTGACAATCTCACTACCCTACGATTGGGAAAGCGATGTCGCTGTAAACGAGGCACTCTCTATAGCCGGCCAAAACGGCTGGATAATAACAGTACGAAATTATAGTCCGGCTGTCACCACCACAACTTATAGCCTCAGACGCACCCGAACGATAGTGTGGTGCCGAAAAGCAATTTCCAACCATGGTGACTATGTAGACACCGATGGCACTCGCCATCGGTTAGAATGGTGCACAGCTATTTATTCCCCAAACGGAAACGAACCGGCATTCTATGGCTATGAAGCATTCGACTCCAAAGACGCCGCTGTAGAGGCTTGGCAACTGTCACCCTACATACCCCAAGAAAACGATTTATTCGAATAAAAGCCTTATCTTAAATAACGACAGCCGCATGTGTTACTACCACATGCGGCTGTACAATGATAAAATAGCGGGCTATTAGCTATGCTTTTTGGGCTTTAAAGATTTTAAGCATTTATACACAGCGAAAAGCATTTTGTAAAGCAATCCACTCTTGCTCAGTGTTATTGGCCCCAGAGTAATTCCTTTCACCCCCTTTCGGTATACATCGTCCAGCTTCCACTCACGCATTCTTTTAAGAATCAACGCACGAGAAGGCGGAACCAATGTTTTCGGGCGTACATATACCACACTCTGTCCCTTATAAATTTTTTCGAAGGGTTCGCAGACCAAGGAAATTCTATCCGAAAGCTGTTCGAGAGCAGCCTTACCTTTAGAATTATTGGCCAAAATAGAAGAGACTCCTTTGTCAATCGGCCAATCAGCATGGTGATTCTCAACGCCCCAATAATCGCCCAATGTAATATCACCTTGGCGTGGGAAATGGGCATAGGGACAATTGTAACAGACAGTATTAAGAGCCTTATCGGAAAGGAACATACGCATGTAAATATCCTGAGACATTGCAGTGGATTGACTGCTTCCGTCCGTGTAATGCCTTGTTACATGGTAACGCAACCACCCCTCCGGCTTATCACGGAAAGATACATGATCAATCGTCTTGCCGGTTCGTGCTTCATCTTCCTCTATGTACTTCTCTAAAATCAAGTGAGAGGGAGTACCATGGCACATAATGTCGACGGTAAGAAGATTCTCATAATCTTTTCTGAGGTACTTCCTGAGAGCATGCACTTGGCAAGATGTGCCAGAGAAAAGCACTTTGCGACCGTTTTTCAGCTCATTGAGCACCTCGCGATAAGCATGACCGGGTACAGCCGGAGTATACTTTGAACCTCGCATGGCAGCAAGCGCCTCGAGGCTTTCAGCCTTATCAAAAACAGCTGTCAGTTTATCCTTCCACACAACGCCGAAGACTACGCCTCCTTGCCCGATAATGTACTCAGCCAAAGCAGTAAACACACCACCGCTGGAACTCCCCAGCAGAATCCCCTCATCCTTATTCCAGCCACCGTATGATACCACACTGCTTGTATCATCCGTATAGACCTCAGCCTCCTCCTGCGCAATACACTTTTTCACACACAGTCCGCACTCCACGCAAACAGAAGTGTCAACCTGCGGCACGAGAAAGCCACTATCACTCCATACCATGCGGATGGCATCTTTGGGGCAGACATTGTCACACAAGCCACAGCCAGTGCAATTAACGGGGGGGGTAATGTGCTTAGACTTCATGAGCGGAACCTTTTTTTATTTTTGAAAGGGCAAACGATAAAAGCTGATTAAACACCTCATCCTTTTTACACCACAATATGGCAAAGTAGAGGCAAGCAGAAATGGAACCACCGATTACCATTTGAACACCGGGATTCCACAATTGGAGATTAATGAAATATGCCGGGATATTCACTATGATGCACATAATCAAATAAGGCATGAACGTGTTAAGCGCCTCTCTCATTTTCAATACGCCTATTTTACTTACGAACAAGGCGGAAACCGCCCAACCTAAGAATCCTGACGCCACAGCAACCCAACAGATAGCGGCTACACTATGACACGCAGCGATAATCATTAATATAATGGATACCGTGCGCGAAATCATAACTATCTTCAAGTTCAAATCTGTACGCCCCAGCACATTCAAAACTGATGAATTCAAGTTCTGTATAGGATTAAACATCCACCCCAGACATATTATCTGAGCATAATCAGCGGCGATTTCCCACCTCTCGCCATATAAAAATACAATCGCCGAAGAGCTATTCGCAGCCAAGGTAATCATCAGCCAGTTGACAAGAAGGGACGTTAATTTTGCATACTTCTGATACACGGCTTTGAAACGAGCCATATCATGCTGCAGTGTAGCCAGAATAGGGAAAGAGACCGGTTCGATAATCCCTTGGATCAAGCTGTTCGGCACACTACATATATGCTCACCTCTCGTAAAAAATGCCAGCTGAGCCGGTGAATAGAATTTACCGATAATGAATGTTCGAGCGTGCCCATAGCACACACCAAATAACCCGGACGCAACCAAATTAATACCGTATTTGAAGAATTCGTGAAATGACTTCCCGGAAAATACCAAACGGGGTCTCCACGGAGAAACAATCCATATAACAATCTGAGATAATACGCCGCTGACAACCCCTTGGAGCATCGGAGCCCAGTAACTCCACCCGGCATAAGCAGCCCAAATGGTGAACGGCATAGCAGTTAGAGTAGTGAACATGGAAACTATAGCCGGCGTTTTAAAATCACGCCGCGCTTGATAGAGTGACATGTGCACACTGATGGTAGAGTTAAAAAACATGAGCAGAGCCGATGCTCGAGTGAGCCACAACAAGGCCGGTTGGTCAAAGAACCACACAAACCAAGGAGCCAATAAAAACAACACGGTCGAGAGAAAGAAGCTCATTCCCACGTTGAACCAGAACACTGTACAGATATCCGCATCTGTGCGGTCCTGTTTACGCACAAGAGCACTACCGAACCCGCATCTCTGCAAAATTTCAGCAATTGCAAAGAATATTGTAGTGAGTCCCAATATACCCATTTCGTCCGGAGAAATCAGACGAGCCAAGATAATGCCATACAAAAACTGCACCGGTTGCATGGTGCATTTCTGTACAAGCCCCCATTTAATCCCGCGGGCGGTTTCCTCTTTGACATTCCCCATAGCCGGTATTTAGACTTTATTCCTTTGAAAATTAAAACTTTGTTCAGATATCCGTAACCTACACCCGCAGGTATTACAGCAAGAGTGCTCCCCTCTCAAACAAACCTCGTTTGACAATATTTACAAGGAGCAAACACGATTCATGAGCTGAGATTTTCTTTCAGGAAGCGAATGCCACGTGCACGTTCTGAAGCGCGAATTTCATTTACCCGGGTCCAGTCAATCGGGGTAACTAGCACACGCTGCAGCTCTTCCGGTGACGGATTAGAAAGCAAACGCGCCTCCAAGCCGTATGTACCCAGCAAGGCTTCAAAACGGGCATTTCCTCTGAGCGCATTGCCTAAACAAACAAAGGGCTTATTGAAAGTAATGGCAAATACGCACCCATGGAAAGAATCCGTAACGAAGTACTTGCTGTCACGAATCAGGCGCAACCACTGAGAAACGCTAACCGGATACCGGTCACGGCGCTTTTTAGCAGTTGCTTGCGGTAGCAAATGCTGAACCACCACCTGCTCCACGTCGGAACATTCCGTCAGCAAGGCATCTTTAGCAGCCGTTCGATCCAAAATATAGGCGGCTATGTACTCGGAAGTTGGCAGCCATGTTGTTTCTTTCGCAATAAGTTCATTGTAGTCATCCGTGCTGAGCAACATGGTGGGATCGGGCATCTGTACTGCGCCCACTCCCAACTGCTCACGGCAGATATCAATGCCACTATGTTCACGAACAGAAACCGCGCAAAACTCGCGCAATAGCGGAGCACACACCTTCACATCTTCCTCTGTTCCGCTCCACTTTTCCGTCCCGAATGAGGCAGCATAAGCAATGCTCTTTGAGCGCACATCTGTCGGCACATCAGCCAGAAAGAAAAAGGGTAACCCACCCCAATGGGTCACATATTCAGCGCGCCATACCTGATCACTCCCCACAATCCATGCACGGCCGGAACGGCATGACTCCTCGTATGAAAGAGATTTCACATAACGCTTCAGGAACTGTTCTCCATTCCTGTAAAAATGGATTTCGGAGACCTTCTTTCTGGCGAAACGGTGTGTAAAGTAAGCCAAAATTTCCCTTATTCCACTTACCAAGCGTCTTGCCAGTTCTTTGTGTAATGGGAGAGCGGGGTAATTATAATACCGACAAACCGAGGATTCCAAAGCATTTGCAGCAAGGGCTTTTTGCATAGCATACGCCTGCAACATTCCGCCATAATTACCAAAGAACGGATGTGTTAATATAACAATGGACATAGTTGAAAAGGATTTTCACTCACATACACTGACCGCCCTCGGAACTTACAAGAACAGTACTGCCGAGGCAGTGTACCCCATTTGAAAGTATCAGTCAAGTGATTTATTTTTGCGAAAAAAATTAAACTCATCACATAAACGCCTGAAAAATCCTATGGCATAAAACCATCACTTATTGCGTTTCAGAACTCGATTTTTCAGCCTACGGCAACGTTGCACGATTGCTCTAAGCCAAGCATAAAGACGATGATACATGTGGTAAGCCCCCAACAAAGGCAAACGCCCAGCGGGACATGAACAGTGAAACAACAGAGAATCTATCAGGCTAAGGCCTTGCGTTCCTCTGAGATAATTATGTTGCAACGCATTCCTAAATTCTGCAGCTAACGAGGAGAGCCGAATCATGCCGCTAGTATAAACGGCCCATCGAGCGATAACGGCATTTGTGATGAGCGGAACATATTTTGAGGCAAATACTGATGGTACAGATTCTACCAAATAAGGGTAAAACTTTGCGGCGTACTCAATATTATGCTTGAAGGAAGTCGTTACACTACCTTCATTCAAGTTGTAACAATAAACCTGATTGGGAAGAATGAGCACATCATTCTCAGTATTAAAAGAGAGGCGCAAGTGCATAATCCAATCCTCACCAACCTTGATATCTCTGGGAAGATTCAGCACTGACTCCGTATACAACGAGCGACGAACGAGCTTTCCACAAGCTCCCACATTTACCTTCGCAAATATCAAACGCCGTCTGTATTCATCGATAGATATGATTTCATTATCTCGAATAGCAGTCAAATCCTGCCACTGAGCGATGATGATATCCCTCTCTCCATTGATATACTGACTAAAAATCTCCAATGCATTCTTCGGCAAGGTATCATCAGCATCCAAAAAGAACACGTAGTCGCCCACTGCGTTCTCTATGGCCTTACGACGAGCAGCTGTTACTCCGGCATTCTGCTGGTGGTACACAGAGATTCTGCTATCACGCCGGGCATACTCTTCAGCTATAGCTGCACTGCCGTCCGTTGACCCATCATTTACAATAACCACTTCATAATCCTGATAGGTCTGAGCTAAAACAGACTCCAAACAATCAGCAAAATAGCGCTCAGCATTGTAAACCGGAACTATCAGACTTATTTTGGAATGGGTATGCTCTTTCATGTTATACAAACCTATTCAGTTGTCAGCAGATATTTTCTTTAAGGAAATTGATTCCACGCTCACGTTCATGTGAAAGTTTCGCGTTAACACGGGCCCAGTCTATGGGAGTATGCAGCACTTGCTGAAGCTGAGAAGCAGTTGGACAAGAGATCAACCTGTCTTCTAATCCGAACTTACTCAACAAAGTATCAAAACGCGCTGTTCCTCGGCTCTTATTACCCAGACAGACAAAAGGCTTGTTGAAGATAATAGCAAACACGCACCCATGGAAAGAATCGGTAATAAAGTACTCCGAATCGCGGATATACCTGAGCCACTGAGGAACAGTAAGGGCCACTCGGTCTCTCCACTTGTCAGCACCAAGGATAGGAAGAAGAGACTGATGGGCAAGCTTCATGTCACCTACACAGTCATGTAAAAGGCGGGCTATCTCGGTTGATTCATCAAGCACATAGGTAGATAGCCATGGAGATTTGTTTGTCCTAGTTCTAGCGCCATTGATGATGTTATCATACTCGTGCCTCTCCAATAGGAGCGTGGGATCAGGCATTTGAACCGCATCCACCCCGAATACATCTTTACAGATACCGACCCCGCTATCCTCACGCACGGAAACGGCTTTGAACTCCTGCGCCAATTTTGCACAGGCCGATGTTTCTGCCTCATTGCCTTCCCATTCATCGCCTCCAAATGAAGCGGCGTACGCTATGCTCTTGCGACGCTGTTCGGCCGTAGCAAAGTTAAGGAAATAATATTCCGGGCTTCTCATCTTACGGCAATAAGTAGCCCGCCAAACCTGATCACTCCCCACATAGTAGCGAATATCACCACCGCCAAGCTCCACCTGAGACTCATGGACAAAGTTCAGGTTGCCTACAAACTTATTTGCTACGTAGAGCCTTCGCCAAATAGGACTTCCCTTTATACCAAGGATAAGTTTCAACAATGAGCCATAGTACTTCAGCCAACTGAATGATTTTATAGGGAAATCATCGGGTTGATAGCGGAATATATACGCATTCCCACCCAACGAATTCAGCACTGAATAACTTGCATACGCCTGCAAAAGCCCCCCGTAATTTCCTGTAAGAGGGTGAGTGAGAATCAATGTTTTTGCTTTCATCCTTTAAAATACTATCAGAACTCGCGTACTCCCAGTTCTACTTCATACAGAGGTGAGAGTTTCTTCATTTTCCGAACTACAGCATTAAACTGCAACCTGACAATCTTAGCGTAGGACAAGCAAAAAAAATGATTCACATAGGCACCTGCCAGTAGCCAGGCAGTAAGAAAAGCGCCATTAAGAGCTTTGCGCTGCCTGATTTCATCCTTCCATGAGAGCAGACTACACCCTCTAATGCGGCCCCACCAATTCAGCAGAGAATAAAAACGGAAGAACAGTTTTGCGGCCGGAGTACAATCTTTCTTAAGATACAACTCCTGATGACAAATAAAAGCCCCATTATAAGAGCTATCACGCCCCAGCATTTTTACAGAATACTTATGAGATGCGGACGTATCGCGCATTCTGTATTGAACAGTTGAACAATTTGCCACACCGATTGCAGGGTGTTGCATAGCGATGCGGCACCACGCAACATTATCCTCGTACATCTTAATGCCAAGCGGAAATAATTCATCATGACAAATGGCAGACTTATGAACAATACAACTTGAACTCATCGGGTCATTACTTGCCCCAAGGAACCAATTAACGGCCCTATATTCAACCTTACCTTTTATCCCAAACTCAACCAATTTATCATCAATAGCTGAGACCATCGAAGGGCGAGTATAAAACCACTTGTATTCAGGATAATCTCTGAAAAACTTTAATGCAATTTCTAAATGGTTGCATACCCATATATCATCACCATCCAAAAATGCAATGAATTCACCACGAGCTTCTCGTATTCCCTTGTTACGGGCTACACTTACTCCGGAATTACTCTGATGAAACACACGAAGTCTAGCATCAGTCTGTTTCGAGAGAATTTCAGCGGTTCCGTCCGTTGAGCCATCGTCAATAATGACTATTTCATAATCACCAAACGTTTGCTTATATACGGATTGCAATGTTCGCTCCAAATACTTCGCAACATTGTATACCGGAATAATGACGCTAAAAACGGGAGTATTCATAACACATTTAGAATTAATTACACACTCTTAACTCTCATCTTAAAATACTCTGTCCAGTAAATCCATTTGAGACGCCACAGGTAATGTCTAGCAACAGTATTCGGGTACATTATCGTTTTGGAAAACAGAGGCTGAACCACATCATCAATGGCTGATACGATTTCCTCAGGTCTCCACCTGTTATCATATTGGCGATCCATGATAGCAAACACAGTTTGCTCTGCAAAATCCCCACAATGTTCAGCCTGATAGCGAATACACTCCAGCGCTTTGTCATTGAGCATTTTCAAGCCGCCGTGAATGTAAACAACGCCACAATTTATCGGCTCCTCTGTATCATACAAGTACTCAGAACCGGTGGTTTTTATAAAATGCGGGTCATAGCTATGACAAGAGTCGATAGATACCTTAAAATCCACGTTTTCCCATTCTTCCGCCCTCAGAGGAGAACCGTACCACAAAACGTCAGGGTCAGAGAAGAGCACCCTATCCGTCTCAGAAAGATAAAGTATGGCAGCCATCTTTTTACCCCAGATGTGTTTTTCTGCCCATGTAGTAAGTTCAGGCAAACTGCTGCGGTAAAAATCAGCACAGTGATTCCAAGTCAGACACTCTACTTCCAGTCCCCTCTTCCGGAAAAAACGCACACCATACTCAGGTTCCCAAGAACCATCAGATATAACCACAACTCGAGAAGGCACAACTTCAGAATTTCGATACAAGCTGTACAAGGATGCCTCCACCATATCCAACGCAACCTTTTTGCTGATAGTAAGATATGTATATCCCCCGACATTCTTTCCAGTGGTCAGAATTCGAGACGGGAAGATTCTAGCAAGCACTCTGCACGCGCGAACAAAGGTATGCTGGCTCCTATCACGCTTCCCCGAAACAGAGCGTATGAAATCTGAGTTATCTATCACGGTTCTGATTATATATTAAGATCAAAAATAAGCAAGTCAATTCTGGTTCATGGCCACTCAAAAAAAAGCCTATCCTCTATTCATCTTTAACAACACCCTAGGCGTTGCGAGAGGCCTAAAAGCATACGGGTAGAGAAGCTGCCTTCTCTACCCGGAATATGAGAATCTAAATAGTCCGCATTAATACCCATCGGGTACAAAGTGAGCATCGGAGCCGTGGTGGTAGTTACCATGCATGCCGGCGGAAACGGGACCAAACTCCTTATATACGGGCTGTACGAAGGAGTAGGTAGCACCGTTGCGGCCATCCACCTTCACGGTAACGCGCTGGCAGCGGGTGTTACCCATGGCGTCGGTCAGGTAGCGACCAGCAAGAGCACCAGCTACACCGAAACCGGCAGCAGATACAATACGGCCGGAACCGCCACCAAGCATCTGGCCAAGGCCAGCGCCCAGAACAGCACCCACACCGGTGCCAACAGCCTTAGAGGTGGAGGAGGTCTCACCGGTCACCTCATATGCGGAAACTACAGTAGCGGGCAGCACCTGCTGAGTCACGCCGATTTTGTTGGAAGAAACAGAACCGTAGCTGGAATCCCATGCACAGGAAGAAAGACCAAGTGCAGCTGCCACAAGAAGAATGGTTGTCTTGTACATAATTCTAATAGATTGGTTGTATGAAATATATTTGTGGCCGTTAGCAGACGCCGACTGCGCCTCCTCGTCACAATCGTTATGCTACCCTTTTTCATATCATCCGTCAAGCAAAAAAGAGTTATAAATGAAAAATAATTAAAAAACGATATATAATTTTCTCTCTAATGAAAATAAAAAGCGGGGTGTCTGTATAACCAGACACCCCGGGAAATGAAAATGGTATATTTTCTATCAGGCGTTCTGCTCAGCTTCAGCAGCTGCGGCCTTCTCAGCCTCAAGCTTCAGGCGCAGCTTCTCAGGCAGCTTGACCTGAATGTGAATATCACGCAGCTGATTGGGCTCAGCAGGAGCGGGAGACTCACTCATAAGGTCAGCACCACGATTATTCTTCGGGAAAGCAATCACCTCACGAATGGATTCACACTGCCCGATAAGCATCACAACGCGGTCCAGACCAAGAGCAAGACCACCGTGGGGAGGAGCACCGAAGGAGAACGCAGCCAGCAGGTGACCGAACTGCTCCTCAATGGTGGCATCATCCAGACCAAGGGCGCGGAACGTAGCGTCCTGCAGGTCCTTCTCGTGAATTCGGATAGAACCGCCACCCAGCTCATTACCGTTGAAGATAACGTCATAAGCCTCAGCGCACAGGTCTGTAGAAATCTCGCCCTTGAGCACCTTCTCCACATCCTCCGGAACGGGGCGGGTGAAGGGGTGGTGAACGGCGCAGAAGCGCTGTTCCTCGGCGTCCCAGCCAAAGAGGGGGAAGCGGTTCACCCAGAAGAGGTCGATGTCGGTATTATCCTTGAGGAGCTCCATGAACTCACCGCAAGCCAGACGCACGCGGCCGAGGATAGTGCAGCTCTGCTCCCACTCGCCGGCGGCGAAGAAGATGCAGTCACCGCTCTCAATGTTCAGGCGCTCGATGAGGGCATCAATCTCAGCCTGGGAAAGGCGCTTGGTAATGGGGCTCTTCCACTCCTTGGTGTTAGCGACGTCACGCACCTTGATGTAAGCAAGGCCCTTAGCACCGGCCTCAATGGCGGTCTGAGTGAGGGAATCCACCTGACCAACGGAGGGGTTGAAGCCCTTAGCGTTAATGGCCTTCACCACGCCACCATCAGCGATAGCACCGGAGAACACGCGGAACTCACTGTTAGCAAAGATATCAGAGCAATCCGTAATCTTCATTTCGAAGCGGCGTTCGGGCTTGTCTGAACCGTACTGGTTCATGGCGTCCTTCCAAGTCATGCGGGGGAAGGGAGTGACGATATCGCGACCCACGGACTCCTTGAACACGCGCTTGAGCATGTTCTCAATCCATGCGTACACATCCTCAGGGGTAATGAAGGAAGCCTCGATATCAATCTGAGTGAACTCGGGCTGGCGGTCAGCGCGGAGGTCTTCATCACGGAAGCAGCGTGCCACCTGGAAGTACTTCTCCATACCGGCCACCATGAGCAACTGCTTGTACTGCTGGGGAGCCTGGGGAAGAGCGTAGAACGTGCCGGGGTTCAGGCGGCTGGGCACAAGGAAGTCACGAGCGCCCTCAGGTGTGCTCTTGGAGAGGATGGGGGTTTCAATCTCAAGGAAACCCTGCTCGTCCAAATAGTCACGCATGGTTTTAGTAATGCGGTGGCGCAGAATCATGTTGCGCTGCATAGCAGAACGGCGCAAATCCAGGAAGCGGTACTTGAGGCGGATATCCTCATTAGCGATGTTGCGATCCAGCTGGAAGGGAAGCACAGCAGCGCGGTTCAGCACAGTCATGGAGGAAGCATCCACTTCAATCTCACCGGTAGCCAAATCGGGGTTGGTGGCGTCCACCTCATCCGTCTTCAAGCGGGCTACAACCTTGCCACTCACCTGGATAACGGATTCCACGCGAAGATTTTCAGCATCATTAGCCAGCTGAGCATTATTCTCGGGGTGGAAAACCACCTGAGTTTTGCCAGCGCGGTCACGGAGGTCGATGAAAATCACACCACCGTGGTCGCGAACGGTATCCACCCAGCCCACAAGCGTCACCTGCTTGTCGACATCAGAAAGGCGGAGCTCATCGCACGAATGTGTACGGTAACTGTTCATAATATGATGCTTGATAGAGATTACGGCCGGCCAGACGAGTACGTAGGCCGAAGCAGCCAAGATTCTACTCTCTGCGGACTTATTGTCAAGACAAATTTGGGCATTTAGAAGGCGCTGCCACAAAAAAGCAAATACGGCGAAGTCTTGTAGAGACTCCGCCGCAAAAATCACTTTACGCGGTCAGGGAACCGGAAGAGTACAGAATCACCCCCTGCCCTCCAGCTTAGCACGGATAAGTTCCGCACATTCCGCATGCCTATAGCGTTCAGCCACGCGGAGGGGTGTGCTACCATATCCATTGGGCTTATCGGGCTGAATGGTCGGAGCCTCTAGAAGCGCCCTCACACATCCGGCATAGCCCTTGTAAGCAGCGTACCAGAGAGGAGGCCATCCGTTATCGTTCGGCTTGTTCACATCCGCACCGGCAGCAATAAGAAGCTTCAGGCAAGGAACCATGGGTTCACGCAGAGCAGCCTGCAGAGGAGAACGGCCCGCGCTATCAGGCTTGTGAACATCCGCTCCGGCATCTACTATGGCCTTCAGGCATGCAGCATCGTTTACTTCAAGAGCCAGGAAGATGGGGGTCCGCCCGTTATCATCTGTACAATCCGGAGAAACACCTCCGCGAAGAATCACTTCCACGCTTTGGGCGTCCTTCCTCTCCACTGCGGCAAAAAGCGCAGCAGGAGTCGCTTCAACACTATCAGCCGATGACTGCCTCCTACCAACATAAACGGTTGATACAATCGTATTACCGATATCCGATGCTTCATCCTCCTTGCTAAGCTCCGCTAATGACGACTGCCACTTGCGATACGACACCAGCATAAGAGCACCTTCAGCCGCAGCCTCCGGGAAGGATGCCCAAGTACGCGTCTTCAATCCGATACCGCCTGCCAACTGGGAAGAAATGCACGTTAACACCGGCGAAGAGCCTATGAGCAGCACCATTTCAGGCTTTTCTGCAGCATCCGCCTGCATCTCAATATCCCGTATGGCAGCGGCCAGACAATCCACATCCCCCGTCAACAAGTTCTCGAAATCTGAGCGATTGATATCAACAGCTGTTAACACTCCATTTTTAACAACACGGAAGACGCATGTATCAGCTGCAGAAAGCCTACGCTTCATTTCGCGCACACCGGCAAGAACAGCCGTGACAGGAGACAACTCCCCCTCAGCCCCCTGAGCTTTAAGCAATTCTCCCACATACGAAGCCAATCTAACGTCAATAGCTTCACCGCCCGCGGCATTTTCTAAATGAACACTGCGAGTTATATACCCCTCAGCTGAACTACGTAACACATGGGCAATCTCTGGCGTACCACCACCCCAGTTCACCACCAGAGCACTTGAATTAAACGCCTTTGCTCCACTATAGCAACAATAGGCAGCGCCTGCAGCCTCCACCTCCGGCACAATCATTACCCGGGGGAATCCAGCGCTTAATGCAGCGGCACACATCTCTTCTTTCTGGGCAGCCTGAAACCTAGACGAACACGTCAACACGGCCCCTGTAATTTCTACAGCATCCTGATTTTCATCCTCCTTTACTCTAGCCAAAATCTTTTTCAGGAACTCACGCAGCAAATCACAAGCCTTGTATTGCCCTAACAGACACTTATCACTCCCCAAGTGCAATTTAAACGCACGGCAATATGAAGCCGGCTTTTCCATACCCATCTCATCAGCATCCTCACCAAACACCAGCTGACCATCCTCACAGAGGAAGGCAGTAGAGGGAATTGGTGCCTCATAGCGACCAAGACGGAAAAAATACGGGCGACCGGAGTTTATATCAGCCGCCGCAAGTGTTTTTGTGGTGCCGAAATCTATAGCAAGTGTTACTTCTTTTTTTGTCATTGCAGGAAAAATGAGAATATTTTCAGTTTATATCAATACGCGGAAGCGGCAGCTTTCAGCAAAGCCTCACACTCAGTATGCCCATACCGCCCCGCCAAGCCCAGCGCTGCATCCCCCTCCGGAGTCTGCTTATGAATATCAAGCGCGTCAGAGTCAAGAAGCAGGCGCAGAACAGAAACCGCCCCGGTACTGGCTACATGGTGCAGCAGGGTCCAGCCATGCTCATCCACTCGGTTCACATCCGCCCCGGCATGCAAAAGCAGCCTCAGGCAATCCAGCTTTTCAGCAAAGGCGGCGGACCACAGAGGGGTCCAGTTCAGCTCATTTGCGGCTTCTAAGCTTGCGCCGGAATATAAGAGCTGACGGAGCACCTTAGCATGCCCGGCATTAGCAGCCTCATGCATGGGAGTATTGCCGCCATAGCCGGCCTTCGCCGGGTTTATCCCGGGAGAGAGCAGCAGCATCCCCACAATAGCCTCCTGCCCACAGGCAGCAGCACGGCACAAAGGAAGCTCACCGCGAATATTGGGCTGGTTCACATCCACATGTCCGGCATTCAACAGCTCACGAACAACGGCCTGTTTATCAGCATAAGTAGCAGCCCAAAGAGGAGTCCAACCCACAGCATCAGCAGCGTTCACATCCGCGCCGTTGGCTATAAGCTTACGCAGTAACTGCACGTCCCCTTCTGCTGCAGCGGAGACGACGTCCGCCGGCGTGGCTGGAAGCGGTTCTGCCGGAGGAGGCGTTACAGGCTCCGAAGGAACGGGCGGCAATACCGGCCCCGCAGGAACAGGGGGCAATACAGGGGCAGGAGGAACAGGCGGTAGCACCGACTCTCTAATCGGCTCAGTCGGAACGGGCAAGACCTCCACCTCAAAAAGCTCTGTAAACAGCTTCTGCTGCTGAAGCTTAATACAAGCGCCCTTTGCTGCAGCACCCACAGAACGGTACAGATGCACCTTAGTATTAGGAAGTTCCGCAGCAATCATTCGTCCGGCTGCAGGAATATCCGCCCCCGGCCCACTCAGGAGAAGCTGCTTAGGTAGCGTGCCTCGAAAATTCGTTCTGACAAAGCGGCGCAAAGCAGCTCCAGCCTGCTTCATATAAGGAGCAAGCAGCTCCTCATACTCTTCGACCGTACCGGGCACCGTAAGCTTCTTACCTCTCAAACTCAGGCGAATTTCAGCTTTTCCTTCCGTGAGTAGCTGCTTTCTGAAATCGCGAACATGATTCATGAAACGCGGCCAGGACAGCCCGGTCACTTTGGCCTGAACGGCCATTTTAGCGAGTAGGTGCATCGCGAGAGCATCATCCAGCTCTTCACAGCCTACAGAACACACATTGAAACAACTCCCCAGCTTACAAGAAGCCAAATCAGGAGTCACGGTCACCTGCATACCTTCCAGGGAGCCATCCCCCCAGAATAGCATCACAACATCCTGCGCGACAAAAACCTTGCGCCCGCCGTACATACATACGGACACCAGCGCCTCAGACTGAGATATGAGCTCTACTGCAGGAAAACCAGCCGCCAGAGCGGCCTCCTTCAAAAGTTGCCGCTGAGCAGCACTGAACGCGGCAGGGCAAGTCAACATCACGCCGGAAATCTGCCGTCCCTCGGCCAAAGTGGAGCTATTCACCTTACGGAGAATCCATGCAAGATGCTCCCGCACTAAATCAACCGCTGTATACTCCCCAAGAAGAGGTACCGGGCTCCCCAGTTTCATCTTATATGCACGGCAGTAACCGGCTGGATCCTCAAGGACCAGCTTCTCAGCCTCATCACCAAAACATAAGCGTCCGCTCTTCATCAGATAAACAGCAGAGGACGCACAAGCGCCACTACTACTCAGGCGGAAAAAACGCGGTTTCGCCCCCGGAACAACCTCAGCGACAATAGATGAGGTTGTTCCGAAATCCACGGCCAGTCTGATATAATCAGCAGACATATTATCTAATTAATTTGTGAGCAAATCCGTTTAATACTAAGCGATTCCCAGAAAAAGCACCGGATAAAACTTACCGGCTTCCCTTATACCATACGTCTTATCGCGTTGTCAATCATATTCTGAAGACCATATCCCCCTGCAGCATAAATAGAGAACCAGCCTCTCGAATGATTATGGAACAAAGCGTTGTAGATACCACGCAGCATAAAAACAGCCAAAATGGTCACCAAAAAGGAAGCTCCAACCTCCGTGCGAATAAGTACAGAAGACATCATCACTATAGCGAAAATAATTATAAACAGAACTACTCTCATCGTTTTTCTTTTTTAATGCCTTTTCAGGAGAGCGCCCTAAGTGAGCTATCATATATTCCCCTATCTGCTTAAATAGACACACCACACCCGTTCTTCGTTCATCCTTTCTTCATTCTACAGTAAAAAAACTAACACCGCCTCTCCAGCAATGAGGAAAGGCGGTGCTGTCAATACAGATTGAAACGGCAGAAAATTACTCTGTCACGCGGAGAGCAGCGGCCTGCTCTTCCGTGAGCTCAATGCACTGCCAAGGAAGCCCGTACTGATTCAGGGCCTCCATGAAGGGATCGGGGTCATTCTGCTCCATGTTGAACACACCCTCACCGCTCCAAGTACCGGTCATAATCATGCGGCCACCGATGGCGGCGGGCACGCCGGTCGTGTAAGAAATGGCCTGAGAACCGACCTCGCGGAAGCACTCTTCGTGGTCGCAGATATTGTAGATGTATACAGCCTTGTACTTACCATCCTTCTTACCCTGAATCACGCAGCCGATGCAGGTGCGGCCGTGAGTGGTCTTACCAAGGTCTCCGGGGTTCGGGAGCACAGCCTTGAGGAACTGCAGCGGTACGATTTCCACGCCATTGTACACCACGGGGTCAATGCGGGTCATACCCACATTCTTCAGCACGGTAAGGTGGTTGATGTAGTTCGGGGAGAAGCTCATCCAGAACTGTGCACGCTTAATGGTGGGAATGTGCTTCACGAGGGACTCCATCTCCTCGTGGTACATGCGGTAAATCTCGTAAGTCCCCACGCCATCCGGGCAGGTGAACGGCTGGTGCATGCTCATGGCACCGGTCTCGCGGAAGTCACCATCCTCCCAGTGACGGCAGGGGGCGGACACCTCACGGATGTTGATTTCCGGATTGAAGTTCGTAGCGAAGGCCTGACCATGGTCACCGCCGTTCACGTCAATGATGTCAAGGTACTCAATCTCATCAAAGTGGTGCTTGAGAGCCCAAGCGGTGTACACATTGGTCACGCCGGGGTCAAAGCCGGAACCAAGAAGGGCGTAGAGGCCGGCCTGGCGGAAACGGTCCTGATAGGCCCACTGCCAGCTGTACTCAAACTTAGCCACATCGCGGGGCTCATAATTGGCGGTATCCAGATAGTTCACTCCGGCCTCAAGGCAAGCGTCCATGAGAGGAAGGTCCTGATAAGGCAGTGCTACATTCAGCACGAGGTCGGGCTGCACTTCCTTGATGAGCGCCACCGTGGCGGCCACGTCATCAGCATCCACCGCGTGGGTGGTAATCTGCACGCCGCTGCGCGCCAGCACATCGGCCGCAATCGCATCGCACTTGCTCTTGGTACGCGAAGCCAGATGGATGTTCTTGTAGACATCTGCCATCTGGGCACACTTGTGAGCCACCACATGGCCCACACCACCAGCTCCGATAATGAGTACAGTGTTGTTCATTGCGCCGCAAGAGTGCACTATAACGGGCAGGAAGTCAATGCGAAAATACTCGCGCAAATAAATAAGTCGGTCATACAGACGCAGCAGGGCGACCTAACGAGGCCGCCCTGCTTTGCAAACACGCTGTTATATCAGCGCAAGAAGAAGCGCAAAAGCTTCTCAGCAAAGGAAGAATAGGGATGGTAGCGCATGGGCAAATCCAGCCAATTAGCCTTCGTCAGCACAGACTTGTAGTGCGTGAAGGTATCAAAGCCGGCCTTGCCATGGTAGGAGCCCATTCCGCTGTCACCCACACCGCCGAACGGCAGACCATGCACAGCAAGGTGAATAATGGTATCATTCACACAGCCACCACCAAAGGAAAGATGGTTCACGAAGCGCTTCTCATTCTTGGAACTGGTGGTGAAAAGATAGGAAGCCAACGGGCGCGGACGGCTGAGCACGAAGCTTTCAACCTCCTCCCACTTATCCCACGTAAGCATCGGCAGAATCGGCCCGAAGATTTCCTCCTGCATGCAGGGAGACTCCGGCGTCACATCATCCAGCAGCGTGGGCTCTATACGAAGCGTAGCAGCATCCCCCTTACCGCCGATGACGGCAGTAGCCCCTTGCATGAGAGACATCAGGCGGTTAAAGTGCTTCTCGTTGATAATATGGGTAAAAGTTTCATCCTGAAGCGGGTTCTCGCCAAGCATGCGCTTCACCTCCTCACGGTAGGCAGTGATGAACTCCTGCTTGCGGCTGCTGTGAATGAAGAGATAATCCGGGGCCACGCAGGTCTGGCCAGCATTCAGAATCTTACCGAAGGCGATACGACGGGCAGCCACACGGATATTTGCCGTTTCATCCACTATGCAGGGGCTCTTGCCGCCCAGCTCCAGAGTAACGGGAGTAAGGTGGCGGGAAGCAGCCTCCATCACCACATGACCCACTACGGGACTTCCGGTGAAGAAGATGTAATCAAACTTCTCCTTCAGCAAGGCACCAATTTCGTTTCGCCCGCCCAGCACAGTAGTCACATACTCCGGGGGGAAAATACTGCCCAGCATCTCAGCAATCACGGCTGAAGTCGCAGGAGACATGGAAGAGGGCTTCACCACAGCGCAGTTACCAGCGGCCAGAGCAGCAGCCAGCGGATCCAGACAGAGCAGAATGGGGTAATTCCACGGGCTCATGACGAGCGTCACGCCATAGGGCTCCGGCTGCACACGGCAGGTGGACGGGAACTGAGCCAGCGGTGCCATCACCTTCTTGGGGCGGCTCCATTTGCGCAGGTGGCTGATATTTTCACTCAAGCCGGCCAGCACCATACCGATTTCGGTCATGTAGGTCTCCGTGCCACACTTACCGAGGTCCGCCATCAGCGCCTCAGCAATTCGGGGCTCCCACTCCTTCACTGCTTTCTTCAGCTTCTTCAGAGCGGCAAGACGAAACTTAACATCGCGCGTGGCGTGCGTGAGGAAAAAAATGCGTTGTTTTTCAACGATATCGTGCATATCAGTAAGCGGCTTTAAGGATTTCAATGACCTGATTTTCATCAGCCGTACGCGGGTTCACAATGAGGGCGCCGTCATTAATCGCCACCTGTGCCACCTGAGCAAAAGAATCCGGGCTCACGCCGGCATCCTTCAGAGTCAGCGGAATGCCGCAAATGGCCGCCAGATTACGGCAGAGTTTTACCAATGCCTCAATAGCAGCTTCAGCTCGCTCGGAAGCAGGCACACTCAGCGCCCCCTCCATCCCCACCAAATAGGGCAAGAGCTCAGCATAGCCAGCGCGGCAATGGCTGAGATTGTAACGCATTACGTGCGGGAGCAGAATCGTCATAGCAACTGCATGGGGCACATGGCACACACCACCCAGCGCATGGCCGATAGCATGCACGGCACCTACCATGGAGTTTGAGAATGCTATACCGGCCATGGTGGAAGCAAGTGCCATGGAGTAGCGAGCCTGCTTATCCTTGCCATTGCGAGTGGCAGTTTCCACATTTTCAGCCAAAAGGCGGATAGCCGCCGTGGCATAAGCGGAGCTGAGGGGGTTGGCCTGCTGGCAAGTATAAGCCTCGATTGCATGCACCATGGCATCCATACCGGTGCTCGCAGTTGCCTTCGGGGGGAGGCCGATGGTCATACGCGGGTCAATTACGGCGATATCCGGCTCCACATAAGGTGAAAGGAACTCCATTTTCACGCCGTTATCATCATTGCGGATAACAGCCACCCCAGTGCACTCCGAACCGGTACCGGCCGTAGTGGGTACCACGATGAACGGCACGTGGCGGCCGCGCACCAGATTATTGAGCCCACTGAGCGAAAGGATATCCTGCTTATTCTGCGAGAGCACGAGGCGCACACCCTTAGCAGTATCAATCACAGAGCCACCGCCCACAGCCACGATGGAATCGCAGCCCTGCTCGCGGTAGAAAGAGGCAATTTGATTCACCACGGCCAAGGAAGAATCCACCGGAATATCGGAAAACACGGCGGCGGGACTCACCCCTTCGGATTCCATCGCGCAGATAACTGTGGAGAGCGTGCCGATTTTTGTCAGCACAGCGTCGGAGAGCATCAGGGGCTTCTCCGCTCCCATGAGCTCAAGCTCAATGGCGATGCGCTCCAGAGACAATTCGCCGCAAAGCAACTTCACAGCATTCTGAAATTCAAAATATGGTACCATAATCAACGGGAAAGTTTATATTTACATGTCAGGAAGCCCAGCGCAATGCGGGCATAGGCGCGCAGGAAACACACCTCAGTCTCCGGCACATCCGTCATGATGCGCCGCGTGATTACCTTCGGGAACAAGTAGGATTCCACCAGATTTACCAGACGCGCCAAGCGCATCACATCCGCCACTTCACCGCCCATGGTGAATGCCTGGCGAGCATAGGCCTGAGAAAGTCCCATCTGCCCGGTGAAAAGTCGGAAAGAAAGGGGCATACTCTTAATGCGCAGCGCGCAGGAAGGCAGCGGCAAATCCGCAAGGCGGTGCAGCTTTCCATCCTTCCACTGCACATGCAGCACAGGGCCGCCGTGACCGGTGCGGATGCTATAGCTGAGCCCCTCCGGCATGCGGGCGAACTCCTGAGCCACCCGACTATCCAGCGCCATCAGCTCCACCAAAGCTGCGTGCACCACACGCAACACAATAGCGACAACAAGAGATTGAATGGTTCTCATGCGCGTTTACGACTCTTCGCGTTTGGCGGCGGCCCGGCGCAGGCGGTCCATCATGGCACAGCCAAGCCCCGTCTCCGGCAGCTCTTCCGCCACGATTACCTGCACATTCTCATTCTCATCCATGGCGCGCATCACGGCAAACAGGCGCACAGCGGCCTCAGCCAATCTACCGCTACCGGGAGAAAGAGGCATCACCTCAGCCCAGCAATCCTGCTGAGCCAAGTCAGATTCACCCTCATAGCTAATGAGGCCATAGCTCACACCATCCTCCGGCACAAACTCCTCGCGGGGATTGCAGAGGATAAGAGGCTTACCGGGGGCATAATGGCTCTTAAGCTGCCCGGGAGCATTCGGCAGGAGCGCCTCAGCGCCCTTCCCCTTGCCGGGCTTAATCACGCGGCAGATACCGCGAAGCTTCTCGCGCGTGATGGGGCCCTCACGCAGCAAGCGCACCGCGGGCTTCCCCTTCTCATCCACACAGGGCATGAGGATGGTACTCTCCAAGCCCTCGGAACAAGCACCGGAATCCAACACCAAAGGAATAGAGCCGCCCAGCTCCTTCTGCACAGCTTGAGCGCTCGTGGGGGAAATATGGCCAAAACGGTTAGCACTCGGCGCCGCAATGGGGTGACCAAGGGCCTTCGCCACACCGCGCATCACCTCATGCGAGGGTACACGACAAGCCACCGTGGGCAAGCCGCTCGTCACAATATCAGGAATAATCGGCTTGCGCGGCAGAACCAGCGTCAGCGGGCCCGGCCAGAACTCCTTTGCCAGTGTGTCCACAAGCGGCTGAAGCTCTGCAGGCACATCCGTATACTCTGCAATATCCTTCGCGCGGGAGAAGTGACAGATAAGCGGGTCAAAACTCGGGCGTCCCTTCACAGCAAAGACATTCGCCACGGCCTCCGTGTTCAGCGCATCTGCGCCCAGGCCGTACACCGTCTCTGTGGGCAAAGCCACCAAGCCACCTTCTCCAAGTACTGCGGCGGCCTCTTTATACACACTCCGGCAGTCCTCCAACGGGTCTACCTCGATTACTCGTGTTTCCATGCGCCCATCATACTCCCGAACAGCACATTTGTCAACGACAAACGCTCAGTTCACACCGCACTACACCCTTGAAGGTGCTACAATTGGCGCAAAATCAGCACTCAACGCGCCGCAAATTCTTGAGCTAACTCTATATATCCCCGTGCATGGAGGTAATTCTGCTCCTCCACTTCCGGGGAAAGTTGCTTCACGACCTTAGCAGGCGAGCCCAGCACAAGGCTATGAGGCGGGATGATGGTATTCTTCGTCACGAGAGCATGAGCGCCAACAATGGAGCCATGGCCCACCACTGCACCATCCAGCACGATAGCCCCCATACCAATCAGGCATTTATCCTCCACCGTGCAAGCATGCAGAGTAACGCTGTGCCCCACAGTCACATACTCCCCCACATGGCAACCCAGCGCATAATCCACATGCAAGCAGCAGTTATCCTGCACGTTACTTCCGCGGCCGATGCTGATGGGAGCCACATCCCCGCGCACCGTGGCGTTATACCACACGGAAGCCTCCGGTCCCACCTTCACATCTCCTATAATATCTGCACTACCGGCGATGAAAGCTGGTGCTTCCATCTGCGGACTCTTCCCTCTAAACTGCTCGATTGCCATACCGAAACTCTACCACACCGGAATGGGAATGACAAGAAAATCCGTAATCAGCAGCCGGCATAAAATCAGTCTTCCTGTCCGGCATCTATTCTCCGGAGAGCGAGAACAGACCAAACTCTATAGTATACAGTCCGTAAAAGCAAATAACTCCTCAATTTACTCTTGCAATTAATGATTAAGTATGATAGCATGCGCCCCGTTCATGATTACTGACTCTCAGGCACTGTTTGAATGGAAGGTACGCGCTATGGCACAGCCGAAGGGGCGCACCGTGCTGGATTTGGAAGCTGACAGCATGCACCGCCACCACGAAAAGCTCTGTCTCATCCAGTATGCAGATGAGCAGGGAGTCGCTATCATTGACCCACTCACTATCGAAGACCTCCGCTCATTCGCCGTCTGGATGGAAGAAGCTGATGTTTGGATGCACGGAGCAGACTATGACATGAACCTCCTGCAAACAGCCTTCGGAACCCTTCCCCACCTCATTCTGGATACCCAGATTGCAGCCCGCCTGCTCGGCTTCCGCCAGTTCGGCCTTGCAGCACTCGTAGAACACTTTTTTGATGTAACCCTGAGCAAGAAAAACCAGAAGGCGGACTGGGGACTGCGCCCCATGAGCAAAAGCATGAAGGAATACGCCCAAGGAGACGTTAAGTACATGCTCCGCATGGCAGACATTCTCGTGGAACGCCTGAAGAATGCCGGACGTTATGAATGGTTCATTGAAAGCTGCGAACTGCAAATGCAGAAGGGCCGCGAACGTCACCTTGCAGCGGATACGGATCCGTGGCGCATCAAGGGCAGCGGCAATCTCGAGGCACGAGGCCTTGCGGCACTGCGCGAGCTCTGGAACTGGCGTAATGATGAAGCCTCCATGTGGGACCGCCCCGCGTTCATGGTATGCTCCAATGATGAGCTCATCCGCTGGAGCTACACACTGCAGGAGTTCCGCAGCGTACACACCCCGCACTACTTCCACGCCCACCGCGCCACCCGCTTCCGCCGCGCGATTGAGCGCTTCCAGCTGCTGGACGAAAGCGAGTACCCCCAGCCGCCCAAGCGCACCCGCCACGAGACAGACCCCGAGTTTGAAGAGCGCTTAGAGCACTGGCAGAAGCGCCGCAACGCCTTGGCTGAGACTCTCAATCTGGAGCCCTGCATCATTGCTACCCGCAGCCAGCTGGAATCCATAGCCAATGATTACGAGCGCGGCATGAGCAAGCTCATGAACTGGCAGCGGCAGCTGCTGGAACACTGATTCCCCCTCCAAGTGCGTAAAAAATTAGCCTTGTGACCCGATTTTATCTTGAAAGACGAAGGATGAACGGGTAGAATACAGGCAGGAAACAGGAGGCGTACTGACGCGCCCCCTCACGTTACGCACACCATGAAAACGCTCATCACTAATGCACGCATCATCTCCCCCGGCGTAGACATCGCGGGTGGATCCGTACTCATTGACGGCAAGAAGATTGCCGCTGTTCTCATGCCCGGTGAGACTGCCGAGGCTGATAAGACCATCGATGCCGGCGGCGCCATGCTCATGCCCGGCTTTATCGACAT
Organism: uncultured Verrucomicrobiales bacterium; assembly: GCA_937885815.1. GTDB lineage: Bacteria > Verrucomicrobiota > Verrucomicrobiia > Verrucomicrobiales > Akkermansiaceae > Akkermansia. The sequence goes on from CALABM010000192.1 coordinate 25,814, forward strand.
CCACTCCCACGGTGCCGGCGGCTGCGATACCTGCGACTGCAAGGTAGAGAGCATCCGCACCATCGCAGACTGCAAGATGAAGGAAGGTGTGACCACTTGGCTGCCCACCACCCTGACACTCGGCACCAACACGCTGGCCGATGTATGCCGCGTGGTGAAGGAATATGCCGAGAGCCCGAATGGCTCCAAGACCCCCGGCGTACACTTGGAAGGGCCCTACATCAATCCCAAGCAGTGCGGCGCTCAGAATCCCGCCTTCGTACGCCCCGCAGACTTCGAAGAAGTCAGCATGCTTAATGATATCTACCCCGTGCTCTACATCTCCATGGCTCCCGAGATGCCCGGCGCTGTAGACTTCATCGCCAAGGCAAGCGCCATCGGCATCACCTGCTCTGCCGGCCACTCCGCCGCCAGCTATGCAGACTTCAAGAAGGCTAAGGCCGCCGGCCTGAAGCACCTCACCCACTTCTGTAACCAGATGAGCCCCCAGCACCACCGCGAAATCGGCCTCGTAGGCTCCGGCATGCTGGATAAGGACGTGAAGATTGAAATCATCTGCGACAAGATTCACCTGTGCGAGGACATGCTGAACCTCACCTTCACCAACAAGGACATCTCTCAGCTGATTATGATTACGGACTCCTTGGCCTGCTCTTGGATGCCCGATGGTCCCGGCCAGCTGGGCGGCCTGCCCATCATCGTGAAGGGCGGCGTAGCTCGTCTGGAGAGCGGCAACCTGGCCGGCTCCACCCTGCGCTTTGCCAAGGGCCTGAAGAACGTACAGGAAATTACCGGCAAGCCCCTCAGCGAGCTAGTGAAGGCCACCTCTTGGAACGCAGCTCAGTCACTGGGCCTGTACGACTTGGGCAAGGTTGCTCCCGGCTACACCGCCGACCTCGTGCTGCTGGACGCCGAGTACGACACCGTAATGACCATCATTGACGGTGAAGTACGCTACACAGCATAAGCCCATCGCACCAGTATTTCCGGCCCCCGGTAGCAACAAACACCTGTTACCGGGGGCCACCCACAAAACAAAACCGCTCTTCTCCAGCCACTGCCGCCATGCTCATCTCCCCCTTAGCTGCGAAATTGTGTGCCGCCCGCGGCATTAACCCCGCCACCCTCAGCGGCTCCGGCCCTCGTGGCAGAATCATGGCGGCTGATGTACTCACAGCCGGCTGCGCGCCACAGAAACGCGGTGGCACCATTCTGGCAGACCCCGCCTCCCAGCCCACCCGCGAAGCTAAGGATGGCTATTATATTTATGATGACGAGGTGGATATGAGCGCGCTTGTCGCCATCAGCATGCCCATCGCTGTCCAGTGCGAAAAACTGCTGGAAAACCGCTATTCTCTCTTTGACTATATTATCAGGGCGGCAGTAAAAGCCTGCACCACCTGCCCCTCATGGCTGGACCCCTCCGGCAAAATTGACGTTATGCTCTTTGAGCACAAAGGCAGCATGGTTACCGCCATTGAAAATGCCCAGAACAAGAGCATTTACCGCATAGCTAAGGAAACAGCCTCGCCTCAACCGGTACCAGAAAACTTTGCGCCCCACATCATCGTGTGTGACGCCCACACTTCACGTGAACAAGTGGCAGCCCGACTTCAGTCAGGAAATCGTCCCGGCTTTGCCATGCTTGCACGCGGCAGCCGTGAAAAAGACGCCATCCGAGCCGGTGCCGATGAGAAGTACAAAAACACCCTCTCATACACCTTCTATGCAGCCGCCACTCTGCCGGAGCAGGAAGCCAACCGCATCGCCGCGGCGCTGCGTGCCCTGCTGTATAACCCGGTCAGACTGCTGCTACTCTCTTAATATTGACCATTTCTGACCTGTTTTTCAAGGAAAGAGAGAAGAAAATACAGGAATCTCATTGACTTCACGCCGGACTTACGGCATAATATACGCATCATTAAACACACTTTTACTCATGTCCTTCCTCATTCAGAACGTAGAAATCGGCGGCAAGGCTCCCTTCTATCTGCTCGGGCCCTGCTCTCTTGAGAACGAAGAATTCGCTTGGCAGATGGCTCGCAGCATTAAGGAAATCTGCACCCGCATGGGCGTTCCCTTCATCTTTAAGGCCTCCTATGACAAGGCCAACCGCACCAACGTGAAGAGCTTCCGTGGCCTCGGCATCGCTGAAGGCTGCCGCATTCTTTCCGAAATCGGCAAGGAGCTGCAGATTCCCGTAGTAACGGACGTGCACACTGAAGAACAGGCTGAATACGCCGCTCAGTATGTAGACCTGCTGCAGATTCCTGCTTTCCTGTGCCGCCAGAGTGACCTACTGGAAGCCTGCGCTAAGACCGGCCGCCCCGTAAACATCAAGAAAGGCCAGTTCCTCGCACCGTGGGATTGCAAGAACATTTGCGAAAAGATGCACGCCTTCGGCTGTGATAAGTTCATGCTCTGCGAGCGCGGTACCACCTTCGGTTACAACAATCTTGTGGTGGATATGCGCGGCATGTACTGGATGCGCCAGTTCGGCTGCCCCGTAGTATTTGACGCAACTCACTCCGTACAGCGCCCCGGCGGCCTCGGCGGTGCCACAGGTGGCGACCGCGAGCTGGCTCCCGTGCTGGCAAACGCAGCCATGGCTGCCGGTATCGATGGCGTCTTCATGGAAGTACACAGCGACCCTGACAACGCCATGTCCGACGGTCCGAACCAGGTTCGCCTGGATGATCTGGAGCGCGTGCTGACCAATATGCAGCTCGTGCGTAAGGCATACGACCAGATGTCCTGATGAAGCGCTGCCTTATCACACTCTGCGCCCTTACGGCACTTACCTCCACAGCTGTGGGGGAAGTGCCGGTGGATGATTTAGTTGGAAATGAGTTCCCCGGCCTGCAGCTACTGCCTCCTGGCAGTAAGGTGCGGGGCATTTCCCTGCCACGTTATGAAAATCACCGTGTGTCAGCCCTGCTAATGACAGAGCTGCTGGAAATTCTCACTCGCGCAGAAATCAGACTCACCGGCATTCGCGCTCAGCTCTATGCAGAAAACGGCGAAATCACCACAGTAATCTGCCCACAGGCTGATTATGATTTCAGCAAATCGGCCGTAACAACAACAGACAGCGCAGAGGTGGACAGCACCCGATTCACGGCTCGTGGTGCGGGCGTCATTTTCAGCACAAAATCAAATATGGGTATTCTGCGAGGGCCAGTTCGCACCACCGTGAATAACTCAGCACTCAACCGAAGAAACGGGGAAAGATGAAACCTCTGCTCGCAGTCTTATGCCTACTGGCTGCCGTGTCAGCCCCTGCAGCCACCCCTCCGGAACTGCAGCAAGCCATGGCGGAACGCATGCAGACTCTCGAAGAGCTGCAGCTTAACAGAAAAGCGACCGATGAAGCCATCATCAGCCTTCTTGGAGCTCTACCGCCCCCTGCCGAGAAGCCGGACACATCCATGCCAGAACAAAGCGGCACGGATACCGTGGCGGTCGCGGATAGCGGCATGCTCTTTGACGCGAACAACTCCCGCTTGGTGTACCTGAACAACGTCCGCGTGGCAGATTCTCGCTTGGAGCTGCGTTGCTCGGCTCGGCTTTACATCCAGTTTCCCCAGCGCTCAAAAACAGAAACAACGGCAAGAGCGCCTCAAACTAGCTCTCCCCAGCAACCGGCGTCACAACCCGTGCAGGAAGAAGAGCCAGAGCATACCGTCATTCTGACGGGAAATCAGGGAGAGCCGGTCTGCATCCAAGCGGACACGGCCATAGTGGACGCCATCAAAAACCTGATATACATTGAAGCCGCCAACGAAAGCGCTTCACGTCTCTCCATCACCCGCGAAGACTCCCATCTTCTCCTCACATCCGCTCAGGACACACCGGCCGCCATCTTGGCTGATACGAATGGAGACATTCTTTTCCGCGCCAATCTCATTGACATGCAATGGGTGAACACCGATGGTCAGCGCTGCACGCTGATTAACCGGCACGGCATGGCCTATTACCGGGCTGAAACTCGCACACTCCACTTTACCGGCCACACCAACCTTAGCACGCCGGACGGCACCATATCCGCCGATGACAGTCTGGAGCTGAAGCTCGTGGTGAAGCAGAACGCAACAAGCTCGGACTTCATGCCGCAATTTACCAGCATGACGATTGAGGGGGTAGAATCCGGCTCGGCGCGCGGAAAGGTGGTAATGACCCGTCCCGCGATTGATGGTCGCCCGGCTTCAGAAGTTCATGGTGATGAGCTCACCTATGACGGAGCCACAGGAGAAGTCAATGTCAGCGGCGAAGAAACGTCTCTCGTATATGGTGAGCAAAAGCTCTGCACAAATGGTTTCCTGAAACTGGCAAGCAACGGCGATATTATCCTGCAAGGTGACGCCATTCACGGCGTATACGCTCGCCCCGGCGCAGAGGAAGAGGACGCAGCCCTCCCGGGCACATTCAGCACCTCTGGCCTCATCACATTCACAGCAGCCACGCATACAATCAGCCTGCCGAACGGTCTCACTGCGGAGGACGAGCTCAGCAAAGTCAACGCCCGTGGCCAAGTGGATATTCTCCTCCAGCCGGATGCTGAATCCACTGCACCGCAACAGGAGAAAACAGGCATGCTGAATCTGGCCATAGCTGGCCACAAAGATATCGCCGGAATCCGCGCAACAGGCGGACTCAGCATACAGCATCGCACCAGCAATCAGGAGGAAGGCCTTTCCATTACCGCGGATGAAGCGGATATCAATCTCCTGACAGCAGAAGCCACCCTTACAGCAGCAGCCGGTAATACAGCGGAACTGCGTTACAACGGTCACAGACTCGCGGCCACCTCTGCAAATGAAACGGCCACCCTTAATCTTGCCACAAATGGTGATTTAACCATGCTGGGTGAGCAGCTCACCGTAGAGCTCCCGGGCAAACAGGCTCCCACCATTGCCACATGTACGGAAACGCTCACACTGAACCGAGAAGCTGGCAAAATACACCTCGGGCCGCGCGCTCGGATGACTGCCGATAGCGGTAGACTTTCCGCAAATGGAGAACTGGCTCTTTCTCTCTATCCCGGTCCGGAGGAGAAGAACCGTCCCGCCATGGAGCGTTACCCCCACCTCGTTTTCAATTATGCTGGCCTGAGAATGGCTGATACCCCGAGGGGTGGCACCATTCAGACCCCGCAGGGCTCCATGCAGTGTACTGGCCCCATTCACGTGGAATTACTCCCGCCAGATACCCATCAGAACAATGAGATGGCAGGGGTACGTATCGCCACGGCTGAAGGTAATGTGGCCATTGCTGGCAGAGATAGCTCCGGCCGCATGCTGAGAGCCACCGGCGACAGGCTCAATATCGATGGTGCCACCGGTACCAAGACACTCAGCGGAGACCGCGTCACCCTGCAAGACGCTCGCAACACTCACATCGCCTCAGGCGGTGGAGCTCGTGTAGTGGTGGATCGGAACAATAATGTGCGTATCAGCGGCGCGCGGCAAAGCACCTCTGCCACACGCGTCCGTGACCAGATTGATAAATAAAACGACTGATAACTTTTTTCTATGGACAGAGAGATTTTATTGAAAGCCGAGGGGCTATGCAAATCCTACAACGAGCGCAAAGTCGCAGACAATGTAAGTCTGGAGGTACACGCCGGTGAAATCGTGGGTCTTTTGGGGCCTAATGGAGCCGGTAAGACCACCTCCTTCTACATGGTGGCCGGCTTGGTACGCCCTGATGCCGGCAGCGTGATGTTCGCCGGGCGAGACGTTTCCGGCCTGCCCATGCACCTGCGCGCCCGGCTCGGCATGGGCTACCTCCCGCAGGAAGAATCCATTTTCCGCAAGCTTTCCGTCATCGAGAACCTGATGGCCATTCTGGAAACCCGCAAGGATCTTACCTCCAAACAGAAAAAAGAAAAGGCTGATGAGCTTCTGGAGCGCTTCAACATCACTAAGCTGCGTAACAGTCAGGCCATTCAGCTCTCCGGTGGTGAGAAACGCCGTCTTACCATCGCCCGCGCTCTGGCCAGTAACCCCACCCTGCTCATGCTTGACGAGCCTTTCGCCGGTGTGGACCCCATCGCCGTAGAAGACATTCAGCAGATTGTATGGAAGTTGAAGGATAAGAATATTGGTATCCTTATCACAGACCACAACGTACAGGAGACCTTGAGCATCACGGACCGTGCTTATCTTCTGTTCGAGGGCCGTGTGCTGTTTGAGGGAACTCCCGAAGCCCTTGCCGAGAACCCCGTTGTACGCGAGAAGTATCTTGGCCGTGACTTTGTGC
>CALABM010000193.1 GCA_937885815.1 uncultured Verrucomicrobiales bacterium
ACCCTTGACCACCTTGGCGCAACGGTTCACGTATACGACCTTCTCCATGAGCTGCGGACCCTCCTCTACGGGAGCCTCGTTACGACGGCCACCCTCACGACGGGGGGCGCGGCCACCACGGCCACCCTCACGGCGCGGACCACGGCCACGCTGGGGCTGCTGAGCGGGAGTCTCCTGAGTGGTTTCCTCTGCCGGAGCTTTCGTTTCTTCAGTGTTCATTACTGTTGCAACCTTTCTGTTTAGAATTTGAGACCGGCCTCACGAGCGGCGTCGGCCAGGGACTTCACCTTCCCGTGGTAGAGGAAACCACCGCGGTCAAACACAACCTCAGTGATACCGGCTTCCAGGGCCTTCTTGGCAATGAGCTCGCCCACCTTGGCGGCGGACTCGACATTGGCCTTCTTCATCTCCAGGTTCTTGGTGCAAGCGGCGCAGAGGGTAACACCCTTCACGTCGTCAATCACCTGAGCATATACGTGCTGATTGGAGAAATTAACTGCCAGACGGGGACGCTCAGGCGTACCGGCAAGCTTCTTGCGAATACGCGTATGAACGCGGGCGCGGATGGCTTTGCGATTGATAGTGCTCATATTCTTGTAAACTTTTTAATAAGTGTTTGAGATGATTACTTGCCAACGCTCTTGCCTTCCTTGCGGCGGATGTACTCACCAACATAGTGAATACCCTTGCCCTTGTAGGGCTCCGGCGGATAGTAGCCGCGCACCTCAGCCGCGAACTGACCGACAACCTGCTTGTCAATACCCTCAACCTTCACCTTGGTGTTATCCGTCACGGTGACAGTAACGCCAGCGGGGATGGGGTGAAGAATGGGGTGAGACTTACCCAGAGCGAGGTCCAGAGCCTGACCCTTAACGGCGGCCTTGAAGCCCACGCCCACGATTTCAAGCTGCTTCACGAAGCCCTTGCTCACGCCCTCAACCATGTTGGAGAGGAGGGAGCGGTTCGTGCCATGAAGGGCACGCAGCTTGCGAGACTCATCAGCACGGCTCACAACGAGCTCAGTGCCCTCAACGGCGGCGGTGATACCCTCAGGAAGGGTCCAGCTCAGCTCGCCCTTTGCACCCTTCACGGATACGGCCTGACCATTGATGGTCACGGTCACACCGGCGGGAACAGTGATAACTTTCTTACCTACTCGAGACATAATGTTCTATTACGGTCAGGGGTTATATGTTACCAAACGATAGCGATGAGCTCACCACCAATCTGAAGCTTGCGGGCCTTAGCGCCCGTCATCATGCCGGAAGAGGTGGAAACGATGGAGATACCCAGGCCGTTCATCACGGTGGGGATGTCAGCGGAGCAGACGTACTGACGGCGGCCCGGCTTGGAGCAGCGCTTCACGTCTGTGATGATGGACTTACCCTCCTTGGTGAACTTGCTCTTCACCTTGATGGCCTTGTCCTTACCCTCACCAACGATCTCGTAGGACCAAATGTAGCCCTCCTCCTGAAGGATGCGGGCGATCTCGGCCTTGATGGAGGAGTACGCAACGGTGAAGCCCTCAGTGCGGGCGATACCGGCGTTCTTCACGCGGGTGAGAAAATCTGCGATAGGATCACTTAATACTGCCATGGTCGTTTATGTGTTAGGCGTTCTCTTCAGTCTTCTTGGTGGGCTTGCGGAAGGGGATACCCAGCTCGGCAAGCAGGTCACGACCCTCATCGTTCGTCTCAGCGGACGTTACGAAGATGATATCGAAACCGATGTTACGCTTAATCTGGTCAAGCTCAATTTCAGGGAAAATGGACTGATCAGGGATACCGATGGCGTAGTTACCGCGGCCGTCAAAGGACTTGGTGGGCAGGCCACGGAAGTCACGGATGTTGGGGGCGGTAATGTTAATGAAGCGATCAAGGAACTCCCACATACGAGTGGAGCGCAGCGTCACACGGGCGCCGAGGACTTCACCCTCGCGGAGTTTGAAGTTAGCAACGCTCTTGCGAGCGTAGGTCATGGAAGGCTTCTGGCCGGTAATCTTGGCGATTTCAGCAACAGCATCCTCAACAGCCTGCTTGCGGTCGGGGTGCTTGCCCATGCATGTGGTCACCACAATCTTCTCGAGACGGGGGATCTGATGCACGTTGGTGTACTGATGCTTCGCCTGGAGGGCCGGTACGACCTTCTCCTTATAGTATGTAAGCAATGTAGGGGTGCTCATAATTTTAGCGGGTCAGCTCTTGTTGTTAATAAGTTTAGGTTATGATGGCTTAAGCGCGGAGATTCAGCCTTTCGGCATCAGCTCTCTTTCTTCACATTGGAGATGTGGATGGGGCCGTCAATGTCCTTAATGCCGCCTTCAGGATCAGCCTCGGAGGGCTTGGTGGCCTTCTTGAGAGTGCGTGCACCCTCAACGATGACCGTCTGCTTAGCAGCGTTTACGGACAGAACGACACCACGCTTGCCCTTGTTCTTGCCGGCGATAACGAGTACGTTGTCACCTTTCTTCACGTGGGTCTTCATCGTGTGTGTGTTTATGGTTTATGAGTTCGCGCCACACTACACCTGTAGTATGGGGTCACGGAGTTTACACTTTTACCATGCATCCGTCAAGCATAATCTCAGAATTTTATCAAAATTCTGAAAAATTCATTTAAGAGCGTGCGGGAAAGAGCCTACGGCGGGTATAAAGGAAGCGGCTGGTAAGAATAATAGCCGTCAACGTAAGGGCGACAATAAAACTCACCCAGGCACCGGGAGCGCCCATTGCGGGCACGATGTAATCCGTGCGGATGAGGAGGTACGCCAGCGGCAACCCCACCCCCCAGTAACAGGAGAGGTTCGCCCAGGTGATGATAGCCGTATCATGGCAGCCACGCAGCAGGCCGCTCATCACCGCCTGAGTGGCGTCTGAAATTTGATAAACGGCGCAGTAAATAATCAGCACGGATGCCAGTTCCACTATCTGCTCGGATTCCGTGTAAAGACCCACGATATCCCGGCGCAGCAGAATAGTAACCAGCATGAAGAAAATCACAAGCGCATAGGTAACTATCAGCAGCGTGCGCAACATGGCCTGAAAATCCTCCGCTCGCTGTGCCCCCACATGATACGCCGCGCGGATAGCCGCGGCTATACTCAGGCTGAGAGGCAGCATGAAAATAACGCCGCTCACATTTATAGCCACCTGCTGGGCGCTCACGATAACCTCACCGAGCGGCGCCATGATAAGCGTCACCATACTGAAGAAGCTCATTTCACACAATGAAGCCACCCCCACGGGAAGCCCCAAGCGGAGGATGTGGCGCACCACGCGCCAGTCCGGGCGGCGCAGCGCAAGCATCTGCCCTGCCCTCTGCCGGTGCTGACGGCTGCCATACATCATGGATAAAAGGCAGAGGCACATGCACCAGTTAATGATAGCCGTGGCCAAGCCGCAACCGGCACCGCCCAGCGCCGGTATCATCCCCCAGCCGAAAACAAACATATAGTTCAACGGTATATTCAGCAGAACACCGCAGAGTGAAACGAACATCGCAGGGCGAGTCTGCCCGTAGCCTTCAAAATTCGCCATAATGACTCGCATGAGCATGTTCGCAGGCACACCGGCCAGCGTGAACCACACGTACAGCTGCGCACGCGAGGCCAGCGCTTCATTATCCGTCACATAAAAGAAAGCATAGGAGCCAAAAAACATGATGAGCACCTCCACCACGCTGAGGAACAGGGCCAGCACCTTGCCATTATTTAATATATGGCCGGCTTTATGGGCCATACCTGCTCCGCGCAGGCGGGAAATGATGGCGCTAAGTATCGTCAACACGGCGCCACCGGCTATGATGACTGTACCGGAGATTGAAAAGCCCATGGCAATGGAAGCCAAATCCAGCTCACTGCTCCACCCGGCAACCACTGTATCCGTCACCCCCATACCCATATGCAGGATATTACCTATATAGAGCGGAAGCATCAATGCCATGAGCCGCTTGAGCTCATGGGGGTCTATCCATTTTCTGGCGGGTGAACTCTCCATTTCCTTCTCTCTCATAAATGAAAAAGCTCCATCTTCCGATGGAGCTTTTTCATGAAGCATCTGGAACGGGATTCGAACCCGTGTTGCCCGCGTGAAAGGCGGGTGTCCTAGGCCGACTAGACGATCCAGACACTAGGCTCACAGCTTTATCAGCCGTGCGGAGGTAATTTAGCACATTCTCACACCCTTGGCAAGCTTTATTTTTATTTTTTTTGCTATTTTTTTTATTTTTTTGCCTGATAGAACGGAAAACCCGCCTCTGCAGCATGCAGAGGCGGGTCAGAATTACCAGTGAACCGGTTCCGGATTAGGGATTGGCAAGGCCCTCATCCGGGAAGAGGCTCGGAGCAGAGGAGCCAGCCGTGGGATTGTCGCCGGTGCCTACGTCGCGAAGACGGGTGGGCTTGCCGGTCGGGTCAATCTTCTCAGCGGTCACGAAAATCATCAGGTTCTTACGAACGTGGGATTCAGCGTTGCTGCGGAAGAAGCGGCCGATGAGGGGCAGGTCACCGAATACGGGCACCTTGTCCTCCACCTTCTGCACGTTATCCTCAATCATACCACCGATGGCGATGGTGTGACCATCATAGATGCAGGGGTTGGAGTTGATGTAACGGCGGCTGAAGATGGGCATATCAATACGGTTCTCCGTAAGAGTGATGTGCTCGATGGTCGTGTCATTGGCCACACCGGCGGTAATGGGGGAGCCGTAGTTCACGAAACCTTCGAAGTTCACCACCTTAATTTCGAAGTGATTGAACTTGATGATGTCGTTGCCCTCAAGCTCGTCCACCTTAAAGCGCATCACGATACCGACTTCTTCCACTGCCCACTCAGAGGGGTTAGCCGGGGAAGCAATCGGCATGGAGGTATTGTTATTGTTGTTATTCCAGTTGTTGTTGTTACCACCGGCGCTGCCGATTTCGGGAGCATCGTAAGCGGAGGGGTAGATGAAGCGGCGAATCACCTCAATCTTGGCGCAACCGTTGTCACCACCCTGATCACTTGCGAGCGGGTCGGGCTCAGGAGTGTACTCGAGCTCACCGGGGCGAGCCACAAGGCTGGGGGCGGACATGATATCCACGCCCTTCTTCTGGGAAAGGCCGCGCATAATCATCTGGAAGGAACCCTCGTCATAAATACCGGAGAGGGAGAGGATGCCGGGAGCAGCGCTGCGGGCAGTGTTAGCAGCAGCGGAGCCGGAGGCTACCAGAGAGTCCATGGAGCTGCCGGTAAGAGCACCGGTACCGGAGCGAAGACCACCGGTCATGAGACCATTGCGGATAGCAGAGTTGGCGTCTGTCAGACCGGAGTTGTTGTAAATGGGCCAAGAACCGCTATTGTTGTGGTTGTTAGCATAAGCAGAACCACCGCTGGTCACGAAGTCGTTCATGGTGCGCAGGGGGTCAGAGCCCTCACCGCTCACACCACCAAGGTAGGTGCTGCCGTTGTTGGATACGGAGAAGGGATTCACCACCCAGTCAAAGCTGAGCTCTTCCTCGTTCGTCTGAGATACCTCCACGAACTTAGCGGTCACCTTAATCATCTGGGGCATCTGGCGGCGGTACTCGTTCACAGCCTCTTCCACTGCGTCCAGGTTGTTAGCCGTGTTTTCCACGGTCAGCATACCGGTACGGGAGGAGTACTGAGCAGTTGCACCACGGGGGAAGGACACACCGGCTGCACGAAGAGCGGCCACGGCATCAATGCGGGGAGCACGGCTGGAGGAGGAAGACTCCTCACCAAAGCCACCATCATCATCGTAGCTCTCTTCACCGCCTTCCTCGCTCACGAAGAAGTCACGGGAAACCTTCCACTGGCGCTTGAACATACGCTCCACGCCGGCACCTGTCTGGTACACCACGATAGCGTTATCCTCCACACGGTACTGGCAGCCGGCCTGCGTGCAAATCATCTGCAGCAGTTCCTTGGCATTCACGCCCTGCACCTTCAGACCGGGCACCACAGCCTCCTGCTGAGGAGCAACCACGGCCACGGGCTGAGCGGATTCCTCGCCCTCTTCATCCATACCGGCATCAGCGGAAGCAGCGGGAGTCTCCTGACGCGGACGCTCAAAGATGAAGTTAATCTGAATACCGTTCTTACGAGCTTCACCACGGAGGAAGTCAAGAGCCTCTTCAATGGGGGTATTCTCAAAGTTTACAGAGGAAATCTGCATTCTGGAGAGGTTCTGATCATTGTTGATCTGGCTCTCCGTCACCTGTGCTGCTGCATCACCACCGCCCACTTCGAGGTCGGGCAGATCCTGCGGCTCATGCTCCTCCCAGAGGGCATCCACTTCAGCCAGAGCTCTGGCGCGGAAGGAGTTACGAGCGCTACGATAGTAGTTCATGCGACGCTCGGACACAGCTTCCTGACCCTGACGGGCGGCTCTGTTGTACGGGTCAATCTTGATAACCTGAGCAAAGGTAGCATAAGCATCATCAAACTTGCCGAGGTCATAGTAACCATAAGCGAGGGCAAGGAGACGAGTTACCTCTTCAACGTCGCGAACGTGCTGGGGAGTGAGAGCGGGGTTGTTGCGCACGGGGTCGCGCAGCATGGAAAGGTCACGGCGGGCGCGCTCGTTGTTCGGGTTACGGGAGAGGACATCCAGCAGAAGCTGCTCAGCGTCATCATAACGGCCTACGCGGGCGTATTCACCGGCCACAGCGATGGAAGCATCACCGATAACATCGATAATGTGCTGCTGAAGCACCTGTGTGGCAGGGGCCTTCGGAACGCGGCTCCAAGCTGCCTTGAACTTATCAAGGGCCTCGGAATAGCGGCCTGCCTGATAAGCGGTGCGGCCTTCCTGCAGGAGCTGCTGAGCTTCCTGCTCCATGGCGCGACGGCGTGCAGTTTCACGGGCATTAATGCTGCTCTGACCGGCGTAAACGGCGGTGGGGCCTACTTCGCTGGTACCGGCGGCTGTTGATGTGCTCAGATAGCCGGCCGTTTCAGCCTGCACAAAGGGGCAGGTCATGGCCATAGCAGCAAGCATCATCGTATACTTTGAGGTAATGAGAGGTGCGTGGTTCATGGTAATGTCTAAACTATGACAGAAAACTGTTCACTTGTAAAGTCTACAATTCAAAAAAGTGGAATTTATTTGTAATTTCAGGTGAATTTAAGCTCATTTACAGGTTAATTAGCGGCTTTAGGCACGGATACGGGGCTTTCCGCACCATTTGGGCGCACATTAACGCTACCGGCGGCATCCACGGTTTCAAGCACACATGTAATGTCCGTACCCGGCACAGTAAAGGTGCCATTAATCTGGGTGGAAACTGTTCCCTCAGGCTTACCGGCTGCAGGACCGGCTGTCACACGGAGCGTGACGGTGGTATCCTGAATGCTGCGGCCCTTAGCGTTAGCAGTGCCGTGGTCACGAGTACCGGGACGGGTCGGACTGCCGGAGCGGATGTAGAATTCCTTCTCAGCAGCGGCGGTCACGTTATCACGTACTACCACGACGGTTTCGGGGGAGCCATCAAACTCCATCTGCTCGAAGCGCACCACCGTGAAGCGGGTCTTATCCTCATTGCTGAGGCCGAAGCTATCACCCACCTTCAGGTTAGTGAAGCGAGCCACGGGGGTTCTCGTATCCGTAGCGGAGGCGAATATCTTCACGCCCATGGTGGAGGGAGCGCTCTCGTATGCGAGGGTGGAATCCACGGAGATAACAGCGCTGGCATTTGTGATACTCACCACTTCCAGCTTGGGCGGCTCACCCACGCGGATAAGCGCAGGGTAGCTAGCAGGGTCACTGGGATTCGTATCAGCAGCCTTCTCTTCACCGTTGGAGAAGCCGTCTGCATCACTATCCATCGTGAGGCCATCAGCTCGGCCAAGAGCATCAGCAATGCCATGGGTAATGAACCAATGGTTCGGCACGTCTGCATGCACGGGGCGGGTGGTGGGCTCATAAATATCCACCACAGAGTTGACACCCTCAGCATCATTCGTCACCTGCCAGAGCTCGGGAGAGAAGAAGATGGGAGTATAGCGCACCTTATCAGCGATAACGGCACCCTCCGGGGCAGCATCAGCTATCGTACAACCGCGCTGGCGAATAGCATTTGTCGTGACAGCGAGTTCGGAAAGTTCCTTGGCAGCAGCCACACCATCATTGGAAAGCTCAGTCTGCACCGCAGGCACCTTTCCGCCGGAAAGAGTGTAAATGCCGAAGGCACCGGATGCCACGCCGAGGAGAATACCAGCAATGAGGGCATTCTTGCCGAAGTTTGTCTGTTCAGCCATAATAATGATTATTGAAAGAGGTTAATGAGAGGATTACCTTCTGCGGGCATTGGGGTTGAAGTAAAGAACCTGCAGGTTGAGATGCACACGCACCGTCTCGTCCGGAGAGCCGGTCTTACGCACGGCAATCTGGCGGACAGCGGGCTCCTGAGAAGCTGCGGAGGTATCCGTGATGCTGTCACCCATATTCGGGTCACCACCGGGAGCCATGTAAGGATCCACAGCGGGAAGACTTTCCTCCGTGCTGTTCACCCACATACCGGTAATCATGATGAAGTAATCCTTATCAGCGGAAAGTGCATTCAGCACCTGGGGAAGCACGCTTACGGGATTTTCCTCCACCTCACTGCGCTTGGCGTTGAAGGCCACCTCCAGATTCAGCGGGAAGAAATCACTGCGAGTGCGCTCCTTAGCATCCGGAAGCGGAGCGCAGTACACCTTGTCCAGAAGGGGTGCACCGCTCTGCACAATGACGTCCGCCACGCGGCGAGCAGCGCGCATCTGGAAGTGCAGGTAAGGCACATCTTCAGCCGTGGGAGCGGAGTTCTCATATGCGCCCATGCCGAGGTTAGCCGCGGCGGGGGAGAGTGTGCAGCCGGCTTCCTGAGCATTGCGGCCAAGCTCAGCCACGGAATCGCGCAGGATATTCTGAAAGTCCACAGCGGAGATAGTTTCACCATTCCCCACGCAGCTCTGGCGGTAGCGGTCAAAGTCCGTCTTCAGGGCTGCGAGGGCGTCATTAACGCCGCGAACGGATTCCTTCAGAGCGGAGAGAGTCTGGCGGGTGGGAGGAAGAGGCGCAGCATCATGATCCTCCACCTGCTGTCCATAACTTTCCAGCTGCACACGGGCAGCGGAGCCATCAGCCGTGCGCCCGAAACCATAGTATACCAGCCCGGCGAAAGCCAGAGCAAAAACGCTGGTAAAACAAAGCACACGCTTATTTTCAAGAATGTTCATGTGTATTGAGAAGTAAAATGATTAACGGTTCGACTGTCTAGCGGGAGCAAGCTCAGGAATGGAGATGGGGTTCTTGAGCGGCATAATCATGGTGAAACGCTCCACGTAGTCAGGGATGGTCATGCGGTTATTACGCACATTACCCGCGCCGACAAAGCGGCAGTAGCGGTTCAAATCACGCTGCAGCTCACTGCTCTGATAGCTGAACAGAGAATCAGCACTACGCTCATCAAAGTTGTTGGAGATGAGGTCAATCACAGCCTGACGATGGCTGCGGTCATCCCCCGGGCGCTTAACGGTGTAACCGGTCACGGCAATGGCCGTCACGCGCGGAGCCTGATTGCGGCGGCGCACGTCCACAGCCTCAGGCGCCTGATTAATGGCGCTGGTGTTACCGGCATTCGCACTACGGGCGGGGTCAATAAGGCGAGTACCCTTCACCTCAAGCTGATCACCGAGGGTCTCCTTATCCGCATCATAATTGATGAGGGGAGCGAACTCTGTGAACCAGTAGCGCACGGAGGCTGTACGCTGAGAAAGCTGCTGCACAATCTCAGGATACGCGGTACGCATGGAGTAGTACTGCATGAGCTGGTCAATCTCGCGCTTAGCGCGGTCATACTTACCCTTCTCTGCCGCAATAGCGCCGCTCACGTTTTCAATCCTCTCCACAGCGGGACGAGCCTTGACAAGAGCCTTCTCTGCATCACTTGCCGTGCTGTCAGCTGCCCAAGCAAAAATGGCAGCACCGGCCACAGCAATCAGACCGCCCGTGATAACCTTGGGCAGCATCTCCAGCTCCGCACGCTCCTTACCCACGCTCGTGGGAACAAGGTCCACACTGAACGCACCCACCTTGGCAGCGCTCACAGCAGCACCGGCCACAGGGCCCAAGCAGAGGGCATCCATAGCAAGCGCCTCCTCATCCACCTTATTGCCAATCTTGAAGGCACTGAGCGGGTTGAGGTACTCCACGGGAATATTCAGCGTGCTCTGCAGGAACTCCACAGCGTAGGGCATGCGTGCACCGCCACCGCAAATGTAAGCCTTCACCGGGGCACTGCCCTGGTACTGAGCGCGGTAGTGGTTAATGGTACGCTGCACCTCAGAGCTGAGGCGGTTCATAGCATTACGGATAGTCGTAGCGAGGGCGGCCTCCTGCTCAGAGAGGTTATCAGTGAAGCCATTGCCCAGTGAAACCATCCCCTGCTCCACCTTCATTCGCTCAGCCTCGCAGAAGCCCACATTAAACTCACGGGCAATGCTGTTCGTAATGAAAGAACCGGCGGCAGTCACGGAGCGAGTGAAGAAGCGGCCAGCCTCAGCAAAGATGATATCCGTGGTCTTAGCACCGATATCCAGAATCATCACAGGCTCCTCCTCCTCAGGATAGCTCACACGGAACGCGTTGTAAAGTGAAGTGATGGAGCAATCCACAGCCACCGTCTTGAGGCCATTGCCCTCCACCTGGCTGTTCAGGCCATCCAGCTCATCCTTCTTGATAGCCACCAAGAGCACCTCCGTATCACCATCTTCGCGGGAGGGCAGCACCTGGTAATCCAGCTGCATTTCATCCAGTGACATGGGGATGTGCTGCTGAGCCTCATAGCGCACCTGCTCGTCCAAATCAGCATCCTCCAAAGCAATAAGCTTCAGGAAGCGCATGAACACTTTCTGCCCGGAGACGACGTTGCGAACCTCGCTCCCCTTCACTTTAAGTTCCGTCACGAGCTCAGAGATGGCATTGCTGATGTAATCCATGCGCATGCCGTCCTCGATGGGGTCAAGAACAATCTCCTTGCGGGCATAGCGCGAGAGCGCATATCCCTTACCGGAGGGAGTAAACACGCCCATGGTAACGCTTTGCGCGCCAATCTCAAGAGCGACGGTTGTTTTATATTCAGCCATAGAGATAAGTAATAAGTTGAAGAATCAATTAGCGACTGCGCCGAGTGCGGCGGTTATTGCGGCTGTTATTACGGCCGCGGCGACCGGAAGCGCTATCGTCAGCGGAATCGGAATCAGACGTAGCAGAGTCACCACCGGTGGGAGTGGTGCCGGTATCCGTAGCACCTGTTGTATCAGCACCCGTGGTACCCGTTGTAGGTGTGGTGGAAGTTGCAGGAGCCGTGGGAGCGCTCGCCGTGGTGCTACCGTCCGTAGTCACCCAAGGCATGGAATCAGCCATGGAATAGGCATAGGGCGTCTCATTAAGAGCATAGAGCACAGCGCCATTGGAGTCCACGCCACTTGCCTCCCACCAGCGGCGGGGCAAATCAGCGCGGTCAAAGACCACATTGGAAGACTCCTCGCGGTTCATGCAAGAAGTGCCATTCATGGTAGCTTCCATAGCCACGGCCACCACCTTCACATCCGTAGAGTGAGCATTCGGGCCATTGCTGCTAATGAGCATAGCATTACGGGGTGAGAGGAAAAGGTCCACAGTCATTTCCACCTTGCTATTGCTGTTAGCGCCGGAACCACGGCTGAGAGCAATCTCATGGTAGGTGAGTGTCTTGCTCACGCGGGCGTAGGAATCACCGCCACTCTGGCTCTTCGTTTTGAACAGCACGTGCACCGTCACAGTAAGCCCATCAAGATAATCAGGTGTAGGTGTATCATTACCTGCGCGTCTGCAGCGCCCTTCAATCTGCACCGGAATACCGATACGCTGCCAGCTGGCGCTGCGGTTGCGCCCGCGGGACTCTGTGAAGGACATCGTGGCAGGCTTTCCTTCCACCGCCTGCACAAGCTTACCGGAGAGCCCGGGGGTATCTCCACGCAGAGTCACCTGTGCGAAATCAGCGTCAACAGCGGAAGCTGTCATGGCAGTGCATGCAGCCAGAACAAGTTTGGACCAAAGGCTATTTTTCATGATAAAAATTCTGATGTACGGTATATTTATACACAATCCCCCTCCCTTTGGCGAGAACAAACTTCTATCTGACGTGATTTTTTTGATAATTTCAGAGCTCAAACATAACACAACTCATTTTCTGAGGCATAATCAGGTATTTAGCTTGTGACACACTTACGCTTGTGATATAAGCCCCTTTAGCAATCATGAATCTACTGGCCACATACGTTCATAATCTGGACCCCATCATCCTGAATATCCCCGGTACCCCGCTGGCTGTACGTTGGTATGGCCTCGCATACATCGCCGGCTTCATCCTCGGTTACCTCGTGCTCCTCTGGCTCTCCAAGCGCAAGCTGTACTGCGTGGAGCCTGAAAAACTGGGCGACTTCATCACATGGGTCTGCATCTTCGGCGTACTAGCCGGCGGCCGTCTCGGCGAGTTCTTCTTCTACTGGCTGCCGGAGAATGGCTTCTCCGGCCTCATGGCTGACCCCTCCTGGGTATGCCGCGTCTGGGAGGGCGGCATGGCTTCTCACGGCGGCATCATCGGCGTTCTCCTCGTGGCCATCTGGTACACCCGCAAGAACAAGCTCTCACTCCCCGCCGTAACGGATGGCCTCGCTATCGTCTGCACCATCGGCCTCTTCTTCGGCCGCGTGGCAAACTTCATCAATGGTGAATTATACGGGCGCGCGTGCGCAGCCACGCACGCGCTCGCATGTAAATTCCCGCAGGAGTTCTTCTCCCTGCCGGATCTCCAGCAAATCCAGGCCCGCGTGGCCATAGAGCACACCCTCGGCGCCCCCTTGGCCAATTTCGCCATGCGTGATGCCGCCGGCAATTTCACGGAGGGCTATGCGGACCTCCTCCTGCGCCTCTGCCGTGAAAACCCCGCCGTTTGCGAGGCTCTGGCCCCCTTCCTTACCCCGCGCTACCCCTCCCAGCTCTTTGAAGCGCTCGGCGAAGGCCTCATCATCTTCATCATCCTCATGGCCGTGCGTCTCAAGTGGAAAAATGCCCCGGCAGGCCTCTTCTCCTCCCTCTTCTGCTTCCTGTATGCCACCGCACGCATTACCTGTGAATGCTTTAAGGAGCCGGATGCTAACGTGTGGTACGGCATCACCCAAGGCCAGCTCCTCTCCTTAGTCGTGGTCGCTCTCGGCGTTGTTTTCCTCATCCCTACCATTAAAAACTACAAAAATTCAAAAAAATTGCAAAATTCTTAAAAAAAAGCTTGCAATGCACGCCAAAATCGTGTAAAATCTCCTCGCACGCTACTGAGTAAGTAGCCTGCAAATGGGTAGGTTCCCGAGCGGTCAAAGGGGGCAGACTGTAAATCTGCTATCGTACGATTTCGATGGTTCGAATCCATCCCTGCCCATTGCTCCCATGCGGAGGTAGCTCAGTTGGTAGAGCAACACCTTGACATGGTGGAGGTCGTAGGTTCGAGTCCTATCCCCCGTACGCAAGTTTTCCAAGACATAGCCTGAAGGTTCACGCCTTCAGGCTTTAGTGTTTCAAGGGATTAGCGCGACAACCTGCGACATAGCCGGACATAGCACGGTACCCCTCTTTGGTGTACACGTGGTACCCCACTTTAGGCACAGGTTGGTATACAGAAAATAACGGATCAACTCCAAAAAGTCTGGGAATGGGACATGCCCACACTTTATAACGAAGAGCCAACAAATCCCGAATTCTGCGGAGAACGAACAATGATAACAAGCGAGCTCTCAAAATCCGGGGCAGAAAACTTGCGCTTTGTATAAGGATTCCCCCCTTTGCACGCGCTCCGCCAGCAGCGGAATACCTCCCATTATATCCTTTTTGCTATTTTCCGATAACTTTTTCCTTGACTTTTGTTGCGCTTTTCGATACTTTCATCTCGCCTCGTCGCAACAAAAACACACATGCTCCGCCTCGTCACCAACAATGCCCCACCTCTCCGCCCTGTTTCTCGTCGGCACTTATTCGTGCCGTTTAGCCGGCAGCTCGGCCAACAGGCGGCCAAGCAGCTGCTCGATACTCTCGTGAGCCTCTGCCGCCCATTCACGCAGCAGGGTCTCCATCTCATCCGGCACCACGGCTGCGATACTCTTCTCACTCTCCTCCATGAGCTCTTCCATGCGGCGAGCCACCAGTGGGCTGGGTTTACGCGCCCGGGTCAGAATACGGTTCACTGTACCGCGCGAGCAGTGCAGCATCTCAGCCAGCGCCGTCTGCGATATGCCGCGCTCCTTCATCCATTCATTCCATTGGTCAATGTTACTCATGTGTCCATTCTATGTGCCACACGTTACAGATGCAAGCTCAAAATGTAACAAAAGAACACTTTTTGTGCGGGTCAGCACAGTTCTTACTTGACTCAAGTAACGCACGTTACTATATTACAAACAAGCTGTCACCTCCGTTACACCATGAAACGCATTGAGATATCTATTGACTCCCCGGCCGGTCGCACCGTCTGCGCTCTGGCCGAGCAGCTCAACCTCGACCCGCAGGACGTCCTTCAGGGCGTTCTCTTCGGGCTCTGTAACCGCAGGAAGCGCGAAACGTGTACCCAAAAGGAACAAAAGAATACAGACGGAACCAGAAAAAACACATAAGCCAATATTCCCCTTTTAAAAATATGAACAACAAATTCTACCACGTAATGTTACCAAACGGCAGACGACTTGGCCCATATTCTGAGCAAGACCTCAGAGCACAAGTTGCAAGAGATGAACTTCCATCTACCGCCCACATCTGGACCGAGGGTATGACAGACTGGGAACCGATAGACCGGCACTTTCCACATAGTCAACCGCCTGCAACTATACCCGACGAAATTAAAGAAAAAAAGAAAGAAAATCTTGCAAAATTAGGGTGTTGTATTCCTATTGCTATTCTATTAGGTGGGATAATTTTCAATGCTATTGAAAATGGCGGATCCTTACATTGGAAGGTCATACCTGTGTTTATAGTTGTTATTTACGCGATTTACAAGGTTGTTACGAGAGGTGATGATTGATATAAAACAAATCCCCCCATTTTCCCGTTATATATATGTGAAAGCCGGGCCGGTCATGATGACCGGCCCGGTGCTTTATTTAACCACCAACCACATCAATATCAATGGGAACAAAATCACACATCGCTATCGAGCGCGAGAACGGCGCAGTAGAAAGCATACGTTGTCAGTACGACGGATATCCGGCATACAATGGAGCTTTGCTGCTGCAACATTATAATACTCCGGACAGGGTGAATGCCCTTATCGGTCTGGGGAATATCACTTATCTGGCAGAGGAATTGGAGCCAACAGGCGTCCCCGGCTATACTGGCCTATGCCAAAGAACGGCAGGAAGCCTGCAAGACGTGGGAGGGCTTATTGTACCTGCTACGCCGTACCGGCAAAACACCCACACACAACTGACGGCCCGGTGCTCCACCATGAGCAACCGGGGGAATGCCGGCACGCCATTCAGCCCCGTAAAAACGGCCACTGAAAGTGCGCTGTAAAGTCATATCCTGACACGACTGAACATGCCCCACAAAATGCCCCGAAAAGTGCTTTTTTCAGACCATGGTACACAGGTCACTCGTTAAGCATTGATTTATCAATGTTTCGAGTCCTATACCCCGAGCCCACAGGGGAATTCTTGACTTACGCTGCATTTCGTGCTATAAAATAACCGGGCAAACAATACCGGAATATCAGATGAACAACCGCCTATACATTTATGACTGCCTGACGGGCAAATTGCGCGCGTCAGACGCAGATTTCATGTCTATAGGTAAGGGTCAGAAAAACACCTTCCGCATCGCCATGACGGAGGAAAACGCCGGTACATTTGCCCAGCGAAACGGAGTATGCCGCTTTTTCCCCCGTGATAAGGATGCCCCATACTCCCTTAACAGAGAAACCGTAAGCGATAGTGTTCTTCTGGAAGCCGGGGTGCAGCACCTCCTCGTCATCGGTGGAGGCTGTGCTGTCATTTGGTTTGGAGAGGCAGACAAACAGCCTGATTTCAGCAGAATGAATCCGCGGAACTGGTTCGTATATGATCCGGAAGTAGGCACATGGTCCTCCCCCATGGCGCTGATGGAACTGGCTACCAGTCCTCTAGCAGATACTGAAGATGCCTTGGCCGGCTTTGAAGGGCTGAGGGAATACGCCTTCCGCCTGAAAGACATTGCGGATGTTGCGCGAAGTCTGCCCCTGTCTAACGCACGTCTTCAGAATATACACGAGAGAAGAGCCACCCCTAGTGGACATTATCGCTGTCCCTTCTGCTGGGCCACCTTCAAGAGAAGCGAAATACTCAGCGTGGCCGTCCACCCCGAGCTCAGGGGGGATGATATCCTCGGTGAACAGGAACTGCAGCGCTTCCTGCCCCAGTACATGGACTCGGAAAGATTCCCGCTAGATTCTCGCGGTCAACGCTGTACTGAGCAGGCATGCCCTGCCTGCCACCAGAAGCTGCCGCCCTTCTTCAAGCATACCTCCCAGCACATATTCTCACTCATTGGCGTGCCGGGAGCCGGCAAGTCCTATTATCTGGCCGCGCTCATCCACGAACTGGAGAGCCTCATTCCCCGCGAGTTCGGAGAGCCCTTCCGGGATACCGCACCCGCAACCAATGAAGCGCTCAATGATATGCGAATGCGCCTCTTCGCAGCTCGAGGGCCTGAAGATGCAAACATTGGCAAAACCCACCTTCGCGAAAAGCGCTACCATCAGGTCTGGAAGGATGGTGCATTTGTCAGCATGCCGCGCCCCTTCATCTACTCTCTGAGCAGGAATGAACAGGCGCACTCCGTCATTCTTTACGATTATGCCGGTGAGAGCTATGAGCCGGGCAGAAGTTTCGCAGAAAGCGTAGAAGCTGAACACCTGAAGGTGGCGGATACCCTTTTCTTCCTGTTTGATCCCACTACAAATCCCGGATTCAGAACCCTCCTCAAGGACGTAGACGATCCTCAGCTGCAGAAAAGCCTGTACCCGCCGGGGCGCCAAACACAACTGCTGACGGAAACGGAACTACGGCTGCGCACCAGCCTGAATCTTCCCCCCGGGCAAAAGATGGCCACACCGCTCGCTGTTATCATCGGTAAGAGTGATAGTTGGCTGCACTTGCTGGGGCCGGAACCTCTGTTACCAGTTGTACGCAATGGCCGCGTACGGCGTGATAACATAGCCGCCAATTCAGCCCGCCTGAGAAAGCTGCTCTTCCACATCAGCCCGCAGATATGCACGCACGCCGAGGCCATATCTGATACCGTGGTATACTTTGCCGCCTCCGCCCTGGGCAAGGCCCCTGTAGAGTTTACTCACGAAGAAACAGGAGAAAAACTGCTGGGCCCCGCAGATGGTAACCTTCACCCCCTCCACGTGACGGATGCCTTCATCTGGGCGCTCAACCGCGCGGAGCCCCTCCTGCTGCCCGGTAACGACAATTAACCCCCAACCGCCACACTGCTCATGTCCTTTCAGCTCATATACCACGCCACTGTACAAGAAACCCTACAGAATGGCCGCATGGTAAGCCGCAGCCGGTCCATTCCCCACCTGCTGGAGGAAGAGCTCATCAACCTGAGCAGTACCCTGTACCCGGGAACAGAGTGCGGCACGACTCCACAATTTGCCTACACCATCGCAGAATGTGGCGGCACACAATTTCACGTCATCAGTTACCTGCTACAAAGCAAAGGGGGCAGCACCGCCACCTACACGGCCCACCACCTTGCCCTCACTCATGATGAAGTTCAGAGCCTGAGGCGCAATGCCTCACGCCCCACCCCCGCCGGCATTGCATTGGCACTAAGCAATATAGGGCTGTGGTGCACCACGAATGCAGACCAACGCTTTCACTATATAGACGATGAGCCTAGGCTGACAGCCGCCGCTCTGCCGGATGCCGCCCTGCAACCCACTTGGAAACGCCTTACCGGGCACAAAAATAACGCCAGAGCCTTTTTCTCAGCGCCCTATGACCGCGGCTGCGTGATTACCATCTCTGAGCAAACACCCGCAAGCGACATTCTGCACCTCATTCACGAATGCGACTGGTTATCCGCAACCCGCGGCTGGGGCAAAAGCTTCACAACACATGCAGGGCCGAACTGCCCGGCAGCAAAATACAACCGACTGTTCACAACGGAAGGCAGCGAACAGGCAGCACATGCGGCACAAATGAATGAGCCCCTTCTCCCCATTACCCCGGAGCTGGAAATAGCCATTCCGCAAAATGCCCCCATATCCGCCCCCTTGGGAGCCCTGCCACCACTGAGATACACGCCGCAACAGGCGCCCCCATCCCCCGCTCCCCAGGGCTACCTGCCATACAAATACACAGAAACGCCGGATGACGCCGTATTCAATATATTACCCCGCCCGAACAAATGGGTGCGGTGGAGTTGTTATCTGGGTGGTGTTCTTATACTTTGGAGTGCAGTTACTCTCATCTCCGGTCTCATGATGGATGAGGCGGTGGAGCTCAGGGACAGCATTGTAGAACACGTCAACACGGAAGAGGACTTGTTGTTCCTCTCCCGACTGGCAGCCAGCGAATACTCCCCGGACAGCACCAAACGCCAGCTGGACCGCTCCGAGGCACGCCTGCGTAACTATCCCGGCAAGGCACACAGCCAACGAGACACACTACTGGAATGCCTCACCCTACTGCGCAGCGCCTCTGAGGACACCCGCGGACATGCCGCTAATCTCCGCCGCCTGCGTGAATGCAGCAGTGCTCTGAAGCTGAATGAGGAAAACATGTGCCGCCTGTACATGCACGAATCTACCCATGCCTGCACAGCCCAAGACTGGGCCGGCAGCTGCAATAATGAACAAGAGCGTGCTGAGTGGCAACAACTGCTGGCAGAAGCTCCCGCTATGGTAGAATGGCTCAGTGAGCCGCCCTTTTTCTCCTATATGGAGCCCCTTTCCGTTCTCCCGGCACCGGCCGAAACAACAGCAGATTCACCACAGGCTGAAACAGAAACCAGCACAGAGGAACCCTAATGGCCGGCAAGAAAAAACATAGCTGGGAAAGAACCCTGCGCCGCTACGCCCTGGCCGGTAATAAAAAGAAAGCAGAGTATATCCTCAGAGAGCGCCTCAAGAGTCACCCTGATGACTCTTTTGCTAAGGAGGAGCTGGAGCGTCTGCAGACCGGCCAGCCTCTGCGCGTCACAGAATCTTCGGCACAGCGTCAGTCCCGAGAACAACAGGAAACACTCAGCCGGGCTAATCATCTCCTCACCAAGTACCCGAAAGCCTCTCTTGAAGCCCTGAAAGAGGAACAACTCCTCAAGCTGCATAAAGAGCTCAAGAAACTGGATCGCAAACTCAAACACTCGCGAAACAATAAGCTAACGGGCATCAGAGAACACCTTGGGCTCATTAAGACGGAACTGCGAAAGAAAAGCTTGAAACAGCACCGCAACTACCTGCGGAAACTTGCTGTGCCGGTGGGCAGTATTCTGGTTGTTCTCATCGGCGTCATCAGCCTTAGCTATCATCAGGCCAGGAAGAACGAACAAGAACTCAGTGAGGCCTTAAGCCATAATCGCTATCAGCATATCACGGCTGCAGTCAAGGCGGTTGACATTCCCATTTACCGCCTCCTTTACCCCCAGCTGAACCAAACTATCAGGGAAGCAAACCAATGGATTGCCAACACCAACCGCCGAGTGAACAAACTCACGGAAATCATTACCAGACTAGAGCAATCCCAAGGCAGCATATCCGCCATGAGGCTCTCTTTGCGCGCCGAAATTGAGGAGGATATACTCAAGCTTCCGGAAGATAGGAGAGAACTCGCTCAGCGCTGGCAGAAGCTGAGCGAACTCGAACGCGAACAACTAACCCGCCTGCGAGATGAATACGTGAACGAACTGCTGCGCCCCCTGCCTCCCGTACCTCCTACCACCGGCAACACTCAGCAGGATTTCGAAGCGGTACACGAGCAACTCTCTCAGCTGCTGGAAATACGCAGAAAATACAGGGAAGCCCCGGCCAGCTATAATCTGAACCCGAATATTCTCCTCAGCGTGAACGAGCGTGAAAACCAGCTTCGCAGCATACTGGAAGATATTTCCGCCTATAGGCGACTCATTGACACGATGTCGAGGGTAAGAACCTACCGGCAGCACTTAGAGAAGCTCCAAGCATTCCAGCCCTCACAATATCCACCTGCTTTACAGATAGCAGCCACCACCCCCCTGCTTCCTACAGAAGAAAGCGTGAAAAGCCTGCTGAGGGATCCAGCCCACCCGCATGCGCCCAGCGAAGCCCAAATTCACGCTGCAACCTGTACCCACATGAGAGGCCAAGCCACCTACACCGCGGAATATCCGGCTAATATGGCACAGGTGCACTTGGCAGAAGACATCTTCACCGCCCCTTCTCTATACCGGAAAATCTATGAAGTAAGCAATGGACAGGGTGAAATCTGCTATACAGAATCACGCCCTGAAGTGGATGAGACAGGAAGAATACGTTTAATACGCTCTGATTTGGACCCCGCTGCAACCCTCCACAACCGGGATGTACGCTGGGAAGACGACGGCCGGATGACATACCGCATCATCAATGCGGGAACACTCATGCAGAAGCTTAAGATAGACAAAGCTCACTTCTTCAGTTCAGCAAACATTCCCCACCTGCTTACCACTATCATAAACTTCCATCATCCGGAATGCCCGGCTCTGGCACAGGCTTTCGTGTACCACCGACTGCTCATGCTACTTAATATACATGAACACCGCTTCATGACGGGCATAAACTTCAGCCCCACCATGCGAAGACACGCAGCAGAACTTTCCGCTCTGATGAGAGAGCATCATCTGACAATGAACTGCGGGCTATGGGTAAACAACAGCTCCGACCGCCGACGCGCTGAAGCTGCATTCCGGCAATGGTTCAACCAGCGCCGAGGCACAGATTACAGCGCAGAAATCAGAAAAAACTTTGAGCCACTCCTGCGCATCGGCATCATTTACTGCGGCTATACAGATGAAAACGGCACTCTGAAAATTTTCCGCGAACTGCAGCCGGGCAGCACCATCTGGTACATGACGGAGGATGGCTTCGTTTCCTGCCAATATGGGGATTCCCCCCAAGAACCGCTCCCATTCTCACCCATTTTCTGCCCGCGTTAACCAGCCCAAGCCATGCTCATTGCACTGCTCTCAGATATACATGACAATACAGACAACCTGCTGATAGCTCTGGCAAGGGCCGAGCAGCTGGGGTGCAAGCACCTGCTATTCGCCGGTGACATCACCTCGCTATACACACTCCGCACCCTGCGCGAAGAATGGCCGCATGGTATTGACCTCGTTTTCGGCAACAACGAGTGGGACCACCGCTCCCACATCCGCCTGGCGGAGCAAATGCATGACATGTGCCACCACGGATATACGGCAGACATCTCGATTGATAACCGCAGAATCTTCATGGCGCACTTCCCACAGGATGCTACCAAGGCCATGCTCAGCGGAAACTATGACGCCGTCTTCTACGGGCATACACACATAGCCGAACAGCATCTACATGGCAACACCCTTGCAGCAAATCCCGGCGAGGTGGCAGGCGTGCGCCGCAGCCCTAGCTTTGCCGTGTATGATACCTCAGCTCATTCCATTAGCTATCACCCCATCTGAGCCACATGGACTACCTCTGCTACAAACTTTCCGAACTCCCCCCGGGCACAGCTGATTTATCACTGCTCCCCGTGGAGGAACAGGAGTTATGCGCCCGCCGCGGCAGAGACTACCTACTCACACGCTGCCTACTCCGGCAGGAACTGGCGCGCCGCTTGAATACTGCCCCTCAATTCATCAAACTGGAATATAGCCAACATGGCAAACCCGGACTACCCGGGCACCCCCTGCACTTCAACCTTTCTCATTCTGCAGATTTGCTCTGCCTTGCCTTTCACCTAGCCCCGGTCGGAATTGATGTGCAAGAGCTACGCCCCCATATCGTATCAGAGCGCCTCGCCAAGCGTATTATGTGCCCCGAGCAGCTGCAAAAATGGCAGCAACGAGGCCGGTCGCCGGAAGAGTTCTTCACTTGCTGGTGCATAGCGGAAGCCCTCGTCAAGCACGCGGCATCCACCATCTGGCAAGCAAAAGACTATCCATTCATCATCCATGAGAGCCACGTCCAGATGCTGTATGAAAATGCACCCGCCCTGCGTGTCTTTCACCCGGCCCCCGGTTACCTCGGTGCCGTGGCTTACGATATTCCCTCTTGCCAGACGAAGCACGGCATGATACAATTCCCTGAACCCATAAGATGATAGAAAAACTTTCCAGCCTACCTCTGCACCAATATATTAATATGGGACTCCTCATCGGAGGCCTGTTTCTTTGCATTATCTGCTGGATTCTCGGCGTAAGTGTTCGAATAATCACATCCGGCCGCTTGACAAGCGCACCTCGTTATGAAGGCTCCCGCTTCCCAAACATAGCGGACGAACTTTGCATCATCTTCTATCTACTGATTTTCACCACAATGAAGATGGGGGATTTTTTCACAGATGCCCCGAATACCGGAGAAAGTCCAAACCTTACCGCCGGAGCTTGGCTCAGCGCCATCTACACGCTGCTTATCGCCTCACCTTTCATTCTCAGATACCTGACTCTGCCACCTACAAAGGGTATTCTGAACAAGCAGAACTTCAAGCGTATCGGCTTCTGCCTCCTATCTATCTATTTTGCGGCGGCCCTCATGGATCTCGCCGGGCTGGATGATTTCATCATGTCTAAATTCGGAGCACCGGAAAACCAGTCCGTGGTAGACATGATGGCAGAAGGTGATAGCTCCGCTCTTCTCGTAGCCCTCGGGTTCAGCGCCATTATTGTTGCCCCGATAACAGAAGAAATCACCTTCAGAGGCTTTTTGTACAATGTGCTTCGTCAGCGGTGCGGCATCATTACAGGCACTCTGGTATCTTCCCTGTTTTTCAGCGTCATTCACATATCGCTCGTGCAGGAACCGGCCCTGTTCCTCTTTGGCTGCCTGCAGTGCTACCTGTTCGAGAAAACAAACTCCATAGTCTTCCCCATTATCTTCCACATGTGTTTTAACGCACTTTCCGTGTGCTTTATCATTAACTTCATGTAAAACATCCGCGCATGCCCACACCGCTCAGCCAGCTGGGAGAAAACGCTGTCCTCAGGCGCCTTCTGGCCCAGCTCTCCACTCAGGCCCCTATGCTAACGGGCCCTGGCGATGACTGCGCAGTAGTGGCTAGGGACGAACAGTGGGACACTCTCCTCAAAACGGATGTTGTGGTGGAAAATGTACACTTCACCCCGGATACCGAACCGGAACGAATAGGGCACAAAGCGCTTGCGCGAGCCGTATCTGACATAGCCGCTATGGGTGGCATTCCCGAATATGCCCTTATAACGCTCCTGATGCACCCACAGCGAGCCGTTGAGACCGCTGAGGGTATCTACCGCGGCATGAATCGCCTCGCCGCACGTTGCGGCATTTCCATAGCCGGCGGAGAAACTTCATCCCTGCCGTATGACGGCATCATTATAAACGTGGCTCTCACGGGCCGCGTAGAGCGGGGACAAGCTATCCTGCGTTCAGGAGGCCAACCGGGCGACATCATATGCGTGAGCGGCCCTCTGGGCGGCTCATTCCCCAGCGGGCACCACTTGGACTTCCAGCCCCGCCTTGAACTCGCACGCCGGTTCATGCAACAAGGCCCACGTCCCTCGGCCATGATGGATCTCTCTGACGGCCTCGGAGCAGACCTCCCACGGTTAGCGGAGGCCTCTCACTGTGGGTTTGAACTCTTCACGGATCGCCTTCCGCTCAACCCCGGCTGCACCATTCAGCAGGGCATCTCTGATGGCGAAGACTACGAACTTCTTTTTACCCTCACACCGGAGAACCTGAACAAAGCACTCCTCTCACCAGAACTCACCGTGTACCCCGTCGGAGCTCTGACGCCACCGTCTTCACCCTCAACACAAATGCGAGGCTGGCAGCACTTCAAAGCCTGATGAAAGGCTTCTAACCCGCCGCCGTTTTATCCAAATCCGTACCACAAGGTACGGATTTTTCTATTTCCTCACTCCCTCATTTTCAAGGCAATAAAGCCCCGTCATCTAACATATAACAACTTTTACAAAATCCATAAAATTAGTTCAGTTAACTCATTTTCTGATGGTTACAAAATCCCTAACAAATGTTCCACGCACCATCATTATTTTTCGCAAGAGCGGACAAAAATATCAAGTTTTCCTAACTATCTAAAACATGTATGCCAAAAAAAATAAAAAGTCGTGGAACGCCCATAGAACAACAGTTAAGAGCCCTGCACCACCCTTCCGGAGATAAAAAAAACTTTTCCGAAAGAGAAAGTCATGGCATATTCTCCCTCGCAGCGCAGCCTCGGAACTGAAAGCAAAGGCAAGAGGCAGCGCGCAGGGAAAGATTTTAACGAGGATACAAGCAATGAACCAAAAGGAAAAGGAAAGTAAGCTCTGGAATGAGATCAAGGAGGATCTCCGCCGCCAGGGCAATGTGGGTGAGTATGGGTTCGAGTCTTATATCTCTCAGCTGAAGCTCAAGAGCGACACCGGCACCAAGTTGGTGCTGGAATACCCGGCCGACATGTTTATTGACTGGGTAGAGACTTACTACTCCAACGACATCAGAAACTCAGCAGCGCGTGTACTGGATGCAGCACGCGAGCTAGAGTACATCCCCGCCAACACAACCGAAACAACCGATACGGACGATGAACCGGAGACCACACCTG
The DNA here is from genome assembly GCA_937885815.1 of uncultured Verrucomicrobiales bacterium. Taxonomy (GTDB): domain Bacteria; phylum Verrucomicrobiota; class Verrucomicrobiia; order Verrucomicrobiales; family Akkermansiaceae; genus Akkermansia. The sequence goes on from CALABM010000193.1 coordinate 24,854, forward strand.
CACCTCTCCTGCAGGCACCGGTCATCACAACCACCTCCGCCCCGGCCAGCAAAACACGTAAGCGTCGCAGCAGCGCCGCCCCCATTAATAGCGGCCTGAACGCGGACTATACGTTCGACAGCTTTGTTGTTGGCTCCAACAGCGAGTTCGCCGTAGCCGCCGCAAAGGCAGTGGTTAACGCCCCCAGCCGCATGTACAATCCCCTCTTTGTGCACGGCGCCTCCGGTCTGGGAAAAACCCACCTTCTTCAAGCCATCGGCAACGCCATTCGCGAAAAGGACAACAACACGCAAGTTCTCTACGTTACCAGCGAGGACTTCACCAACACTTACATTGACGCCATCTCCCGCCAGGGAGATTCCCTGAGCAACTTCCGCCGCAAGTACCGCAAGGCAGACGTGCTCATCATTGATGACGTCCAGTTCCTCTCTCAGAAAGGCAAAACCCAGGAAGAATTCTTCCACACCTTCAATGCACTCTTCGCCAGTGGCAAGCAGATTATTCTCTCCGCTGACTGCCCTGCCTCTGATATCACCAAGCTTGATGACCGCCTCACCTCCCGCTTCGAACAGGGATTGACCGTTGCACTCAACGTGCCGGACCTCGAAACCCGTATCGCCATTCTCCGCAAGAAGCGCCGCATGTGGAACAGCACCCTCATCAGCGACGAGATTATCAATTACCTCGCCAAAAACATCACTCGTTCCGTACGCCGCCTGGAAGGCGCTCTGGTACGCTTGGCAACATTCGCCTCTTTCTCCCAGAAGAGCCCCTCTATTCAGGACGCACGCGTACAGCTTAACGACCTACTGAAAGAGGAGAACACCACGAGCTCTGTTACCATCGCTGACATCCAGCGCCGCGTAGCTGAGGAGTTCAACATCCGCGTGGCTGACATCAATGGCCGCCGCCGCACAGCAAACATCGCTCACCCCCGCCAGTTAGCCATGTTCCTCGCACGACGCCACACCCAGGCCTCCCTTCAGGATATTGGTGCTGCTTTCGGCGGTCGTGACCACGGAACCGTCATCCATGCAACCAAGACAATCGAAGAAAAGTTAGAATCAGATTCTTCCCTCCGCGAAATCACTGAACGCATTGCTGCCTCCTTCAGTTAAATTATAATAACTTTCCCCGTTAAAATCCCCTAAAGCCGCTTTTTCTAATAGGAAAAGCGGCTTTCTTCTTGACAGAATATATCCTATATGTTATACGGGAAAGCGAGACATTATGATGAGAATTTCTACTAAGGGCCGTTATGCCCTACGCATTATGATAGACCTCGCGCACCAGAATAGTGGCGAGCCCGTATCCCTGCGTTCAGTAGCCGAACGACAGAACATAACCCTCAAATACATGGAGAGCATCATGACTCACCTGCTCCGTGCTCAGCTTGTAGTAAGCATACGCGGTAAATCCGGAGGTTATTATCTTGCGCGCCCGGCGGCCGATTACACCATCTTTGAAATCCTGAAAGCAGCCGAAGGAGAACTGGCAACCGTACACTGCCTCTCCACGCCGCACAACAAATGCCCGCTGAACAAGACGTGCAGCACCCTACCTCTCTGGAGCGGTCTTCAAACTGTTATCAAAACTTACTTGGAAGGATACACTCTGGCAGATTTGATGGGCTCCGAGAACGGTCAGCAATGCTGCGATTTTTCAACAATGCCTCAGTCTGACGAGGAGTCGGACAATGAAGACGAAGCCCCGGAGGTTTATCAGTCCATCTGACACCTTCCGCCAATTTAACACCTAAAAAAGGGAGCCTGCACGCAGCAAGCTCCCTTTCCTTTTTCCATTCAGAATGATTAATAGCTTCTCGCCCAGAGAACACGGCGAGTGGTGGGACGACCGGTGAGGATACAGGGAGCCTCAGGACCAGTGCCCATCTCACCGTGCGGAATACAGCGGATAGAGATGCGCAGGCTCTTACCAAGTTCCTCCTCCTCCTCGGGAGAACCATCCCAGGGGCACAGCAGCCAGTCAGCATCCGTACCGGTGCTGAAGTTTGCCTTCAGCTCCTCAAGGTTATCACAGGGGCGGATATGGCTATCACGGAAGCTCAACTGGCGCTCAAGCAGGCTATTCTGCACCTCATCAAGCAGAGCCACGGCATTGGACACAAACTCCTCTTCAGATACAAAGCTCTTATCATTGCTGGCCTTATCACGGCGAGAAATGCATACGGAGCCCTTCTCCAAGTCACGCGGACCGATTTCAACACGAACCGGCACACCCTTCTTCACCCACTCCCACTTCTTGGTACCGCCATTCAAATCACGGGTATCCACCTGCACACGAACCGGCAGACCATGGAAGGTCATGGAGCTGAGTTTAGCAGCCAGAGCCTCACAGTAATCCAGAATCTGCTGCTTAGTCTCAGCCTTGGGCGTCACAGGAATGATAACAATCTGCTTGGGAGCCACTCGGGGAGGACATACGAGACCATCATCATCAGAGTGAGCCATAATCAGCGTGCCAATCATACGCGTGGACACACCCCAAGAGGTTGTCCAAGCATACTGGCGCTCATTAGTGCGGCCAGCGAAAGAAATATTCTGAGCCTTCGCAAAGTTCTGACCGAGGAAGTGGGAAGTACCGGCCTGAATAGCCTTGCGATCCTGCACCATTGCCTCCACAGTATAAGTACGCACGGCGCCGGGGAAGCGCTCATGAGCAGTCTTTTCACCGGGAATGGAAGGCACAGCAAGCACATCACGCTGGAAGTCCTCATACACCTTGTGCATGATGGCGGTCTCCTCCTCAGCTTCAGCCTGAGTCTCGTGAGCAGTATGCCCCTCCTGCCAGAGGAATTCAGCCGTACGCAGGAAAATACGCGGGCGCATCTCCCAGCGCATCACGTTGCACCACTGGTTCACCTTGAACGGCAAATCGCGGTAACTCTCAAGCCAGCGAGAGAACGCAGCACCAATCACCGTCTCAGACGTAGGACGAATCACATACTTATCCGTCAGCTCGCCGCTGGGAATCATCTTCGTCTTACCGGTCTCAGGGTCCTTAACCGCCTCAAGACGATGATGCGTCACCACAGCACACTCTGTAGCAAACCCCTCCGCGTGCTCCGCCTCCTTTTCAAGATATGAAACAGGGATGAGCATGGGGAAGTAAGCATTCGTGTGACCGGTGCGCTTAAACTCAGCGTCCATCTGCTGCTGAATAAGCTCCCAGATAGCGTAGCCCCAGGGCTTAATGACCATGCAGCCGCGCACCTCGGAGTTTTCGGCGAGATCTGCGGCCTTAATTACCTGCTGATACCACTCGGGGAAGTCTTCCGCACGCGTGGGTGAGATTGCATTCTGTTGTGCCATACGGGTATAGATTATGATACTATATTAAAAAAAAGTCAATGCTTTAATCAGCCTGATTCCTGATACAGCGATAATTAAAGAAAGCGAGTGCCCCCATGATGAACACCATCCACCATTCACCGAGAGCAAGAAAGAAAAAGGCCAGTATACAGGCGAAGGTAAAACTCATTCGGTGCATACTGGCAGCGGAGCGCATCAGACCGTGCATAATCTGCCCCCCATCAAGCGGAAAAACAGGCAGAAGGTTCAGAACACTCCACCACACACATATCTGAACAAGATACAGCGCAAACACCAAAACCATGGGAGGATACTGCTCCAGCAAAGCTGCAGACACATGTCCCAGCGCAAAGTTCCCCACAGCAAGGAAGCCTTCACCTACGCTGCCCAGCACGATAGACAAAACCACCGCCACAACCAATGCGGGAAGCAATGAAGCCAGCGGGCCGGCAGCCGTCATCAGCACGCCCTGCATACGGGTAAGACGCGCACTCTCGTTGCAGCAGTCACCACCAAGCCACGCGAGATATACTTCAGGTGAGCCCCCTCCGAGCATACGCCCTACCAAGGCATGCCCCATCTCATGGAGCAACAGGCAAAAGAAAAGAGCCACAGCAAACAGAGCAACTCCAGCCACGCCGGTAGCAAAACCCGTAAACAAGGAGCCTAGCAGCGCCAGCATCACCCACAGCGTGGGATGAATAATGACAGGTACTCTGAATAATGTGAAGCAAATCATCGCTGTCTCATATTTTATGCAGCGTCAAGCTCACAGACAAGCCACTCTCACGGCATAACGCCTATCATGTCAGAAAAAATACGGCATTTTACAGCTCAGATAAGAAAAACCCCACTCTGAAACATTCAGAGTGGGGAAAAATAACACTTTAGAGCAAACGAACTCAGGCGCGCCGCCCTCTCCACATAAGCAGCAGAAGCATCACCAGCACGCAGCAGCCCGAAATGCTCAGAGCCATAATCAGCTCCGAGGTAATTTCCCAGGTACTAACAGCATCAGGGAAACCCAATACAGGCAGAATACTCTGTACAAAAATATTTGCTTTCGAGAAACATACCACCCAAAGAGCGCCTCCCAACATGTTCAACGCAACAAAAATCACACCGCACACGATAGGGCGATTCACATTTGTGCGCTTACACATTAAATCCGTCAGGAACAATGCAATGAGAACGACATACTGTAACCTTAAAACCGAAAGGAAAAACTCTGCAATATATCCCGGAGCTCTCTCTCCATTATGCAAGCCCCATAAAACGCCAACACACAGGAGCATACTCAGCACGGTAAAAAATGCAGCTTGGCCAATTCCGGGCACCTGGAGATACGCCGGAAGAACAGGCCACACCCGCTTATTATGAGCAGGCAAGCTATACGTAGGAAGCAAAGCATCACTCATATTCACAAAAAATGCAAACATTACAGAAACCAATATCTGCTCCTCCAGCAACTCAGGCGCAAACCTGTAAACCACAGGAGCAATAGCCAACGGCAGCAGTGATATGACTCGCACTGCACGTGAACAATTCTCAGCCGGCGCAGCATAACTACGGCGAGCCAATTCCAGCAGAGCCACCAGAAAAATGAGAGCATTAATCACTCTCAGCAGAAGAGACGCGCCGGCAAACCCCTTAAGAAACTCACCCACTGGGTCATAGTTTTCCTGCGTAAACCATTCAGCGGTGATGAATGTTTCCGTAAACCATACAAACACAGAAAGCAGCACCAAGGCCCCCACAGCCAAACGGAAAAAGCGGCTCAGCTGCGCAAGGAACATAAATACAGCAATCATGATAACGCCAACAGCTACCACCAGCCCATAAATAGTCCACTGCTGCTGAATCCTGAGAGTTCGAGTAACTTCTCCCGCCAATCCACTAGCCAACTCATTCGGATTCAGCATGGTCAGCGTTGTTTCCGTACTCAGATGCCACCATGTAATGAGAGCACCCACACCAGCTACCAGTAAGAGCTGAAAACAGGCTGATACCCAAGTACCCCACACAATCTGTCGCGAAGTCAGCGGAGTAAGCATCATAAAATTTGTGCCTTTCACCTTCGCATCTGCCGATACTGAAGCCCCGGCCCTGTTCGGGATAACACCCCACATGAGCACCATGGCAATTAACAACAGCTCAATGCTAGTGGCCACACCGCCACCGTCCTCCTCCTGAGTAGCAGCATACTGTACCCACACCGCCGCCAAAAGCGCCAGTGCGAGCATGACGAGATACCCGCGTGTGCGAAGACTGCGGCGCAAATCCCGCACCAGTGCCGGCGGAAAATAATCTGAAAAATACTTGCTCATCTTTTCTCCTGTAAAATGTTAACGAAAGTCTCTTCAAGATTGCGGCGGTGGCGAGACAACTCCAGCACCATATTCTCAGTCACAAGTCCCCGCAGTGCCAAAGCCGTGGCTTCCTCACCCTCTGCCAGACACCTAGCCCTCACGGAGCCATCCGTCAGCAGAGTGGCACCCTGCCATTCCTTACTCATAGCCAGCCAGGCCAGTAGCGGAGCCGTATCACCCAGAGGGCGAATATTATACTCCGTGCCGTCCTTCTCTGTTTCAATCAGCTCCGCCTGTGAGCCACGGCGGATAATATGGCCGGAATCCATGAAAATCATCGTGTCACACATCTCAGCCAGTTCAGAAAGAATATGTGAGCTGATGAGAAGGGTCTTACCCTGATTCTGCAGCGTACGCACAAGCTGCTTAAACTCTATTCTTGCCTGAGGGTCCAACCCGGCAGCCGGCTCATCCATAATGAGGAAATCAGGGTTGCCAATAAGAGTACGCGCCAAAGATAAGCGCTGGGTCTGCCCTTTGGAGAGCTTATTAATGAATCGCTCACGAAGTTCTGCAATACCACAAAACTCCAGAACTCGCTTCACCTCACTTTCCCTCTTCTCGCCCGTCAATCCATACGCGCGGGCAAAGAAATCAATGTAATCAAAAAACGTTGTGTGGTCTATGGGGTCAAAACCGTCCGGCATCCATCCTATGCGGGAGCGTACCTTCTCCGGCCAAGACGCGGCATCCATACCATCAAATATAATCTCACCGCTATCCGGCAAATCAAGCGTAGTCAGCAGACGCATCGTTGTCGTTTTACCGGCACCATTAGCACCGATTAGACCGACAGACTGCCCTGATTGCAGCTCAAAGGATATGCCATCCACGGCTTTCACTGTGCCGAAATAGCGTACTAAATTTGTGACTTTCAATAATGGGTCAGGCATATGCTAGCCGAATGATAATATAAAATCATTTTCTATTCAAGCACAAAGTGTGGCGCTATCGTCAACTGATGGTGTTAGTCACAAAAAACAAGGGGCAGGATGCACATGGCACCCTGCCCCCCTCGGAATCCTATGCTACCATA
>CALABM010000194.1 GCA_937885815.1 uncultured Verrucomicrobiales bacterium
CAACGTCACCATTTTTAATGCGGTCCACAATGTTGGGGCGGCGGCCTTCAAGCACCTTGTAAGCGCGCTCACACTCAATACCGTTCTGGAGCAGGTATATCATGGTGCCCTTGGTGGCGCAAATGTCAAAACCGGCGGCGGCAATCTCCTGCGCAATGGGCAGAATGTACTGCTTGTCACGGTCATTGACGGAGATGAAGACCAAGCCTTTATCCGGCAAGGGGTTGAAGGCAGAGATCTGGCTCTTCATGTATGCCAGGTCGGGGTCTGTGTCAATACCCATTACTTCACCAGTAGAGTGCATTTCCGGGCCCAGCACAACGTCAATGCCGGGGAAGCGGTTCCAGGGGAACACGGCCTCCTTGATGGTGTAGTAGGGCGGCACAACCTCCTTGGTGAAGCCGAGCTCGCTGAGCTTCATGCCGCTCATCACCTTGGCAGCCAGCTTAGCAAGCGGCACACCGATGGACTTGGACACGAAGGGAACGGTACGGGAAGCGCGGGGGTTCACCTCAATGACATACAGCTGCTCATCCTTAATAGCAAACTGGCAGTTCATGAGACCCTTCACATTCAGCTTAGCAGCGAGCTCCTTAGCGGCACGCATCATCTCAGCGTGCATCTTGTCGCTCACCTTGTTCGGGGGAATCATGCAAGCAGAGTCACCGGAGTGAATACCGGCGGGCTCAACGTGCTGCATGATGGCGCCCACCACGCTGGTCTCGCCATCAGCGATGACGTCCACGTCAATCTCAAGAGCATTCTGCAGAAAGCGATCCACCAGCACGGGGCGCTCAGGAGAGGCATCCACAGCCTCGCGCATGTAAGTGCGCAGCTCAGCCTCATCATACACAATCATCATGGCGCGACCACCCAGCACGAAGGAGGGGCGAACAAGCACCGGGAAGCCGATGCGCTGAGCCACGGCCACAGCCTCTTCCTCATTCGTGGCAGTGCCGGCCTCAGCCTGGCGCAGGCCAATCTCATCCAGAAGGGCGGAGAAGTACTTACGGTCCTCAGCAAGCTCAATGCTGCGGGGGCTGGTGCCGATGATGGGCACACCACGCTCAGCCAGTGCGGCAGCGAGGTTCAGCGGAGTCTGGCCACCGAACTGCACGATAACGCCCTCAGGCTTCTCCACATCACAGATGTTCAGCACGTCCTCAAGGGTAAGGGGCTCGAAGTAGAGCTTATCAGAGGTGTCATAGTCGGTGGAGACGGTCTCAGGGTTGGAGTTCACCATGATGGTCTCGTAACCGAGCTCCTTCAGAGCGAAGGAAGCGTGCACACAGCAGTAGTCGAACTCGATACCCTGGCCGATGCGGTTCGGGCCACCGCCAAGAATCATAATCTTCTTGCGGTCAGAGATGCGGGCCTCCTGCTCCTCACCGTAAGAGGAGTAGTAATAGGGGTTCACGGCCTCAAACTCAGAGGCGCAGGTATCCACCAGTCTGTAGGTGGGCAGAATGCCCTTAGCCTTACGCTCAGCGCGGATATCATCCTCAGAGCAACCGCGAGCATAAGCAATCTGGCGGTCAGAGAAGCCGAGCTTCTTAGCCTCAAGCAGGTCCAGAGTCTTCAGCTGCATACCGGCCTCAGCCAGCTGCTGCAGCTGATCGATGAACCAGGGGTCAATCTGAGTGAGGTCCACGATTTCCTCAGCGGTGAAGCCGTTCACGAATGCCGTCTGAATCCAGAAGATACGGTCAGCGTTCGGCACGGAAAGCTTGGCAGCAATCTCCTTGCGGCTGGGGTTCACGGGGTCCTTAGCATCAAAGCCGAAGCCCCAGCGGCCGGTCTCCAGAGAACGGAGGGCCTTCTGCAGGGAGTCCTTAAAGGTAGCGCCGATGCTCATCACCTCACCCACACTCTTCATGGCGGTGGTCAGGCGCTCATCTGCCTTCTTGAACTTCTCGAAGGTGAAGCGCGGCACCTTGCACACCACATAGTCAATGGTGGGCTCGAAGGAAGCCGGGGAGGTCTGAGTCAGGTCATTCTTCAGCTCGTCCAGCGTGTAGCCCACGGCAAGCTTGGCAGAAATCTTAGCGATGGGGAAGCCCGTTGCCTTGGAAGCCAGAGCAGAGGAGCGGCTCACGCGCGGGTTCATCTCGATAACCACCTGACGGCCGGTGCGGGGGCAAACAGCGAACTGAATGTTACTGCCGCCGCTCTTCACGCCGATTTCGCGGATAATGGCGAAGGAAGCAGCCTTCAGCTCAGCATATTCGCGAGCGGTGAGGGTCATGGCGGGAGCCACGGTGATGGAGTCACCGGTGTGCACGCCCATAGGATCCAGGTTCTCAATGGAGCAGATGGTGATGCAGTTGTCAGCGATATCGCGCATGACTTCCATCTCAATCTCCTTCCAGCCGAGCAGAGACTCTTCAATCAGCACCTCATGCACGGGGGAAAGATCCAGACCGCGCTGCACAATCTCTTCATACTCAGCCTTGTTGTAAGCAATACCACCACCGGTACCACCCAGCGTGAAAGCGGGGCGGATAATCATGGGGTAGTTACCGATAACATTCTTGGCGATGTCCCATGCCTCAGCCATGCTGTGAGCCACACCGGAGGCGGGCACGTCCAAGCCAATCTTCAGCATGGCATCCTTAAAGCGCTGGCGATCCTCGCCCTTATCAATGGCATCAGCATCAGCGCCGATAACGCGCACGCCATACTTCTCCAGTACGCCACTGCGGTGCAGCTCCATGGCCGCGTTCAATGCCGTCTGACCACCCAGCGTCGGCAGCAGAGCATCCGGACGCTCGCGGGCAATGATCTTCTCAATGTACTCGGGGGCAAGAGGTTCGATGTACGTGCGGGGTGCTGTCTCCGGGTCCGTCATGATGGTGGCGGGGTTGGAGTTGACAAGCACTACCTCGTACCCCTCTTCTCTCAAAGTCTTACAAGCCTGGGTGCCGGAGTAGTCAAACTCACAACCCTGGCCGATAATAATGGGGCCCGAACCGATGACCAGTATCTTCCTGATAGATGTGTCTTTAGGCATGGTACAAGTGTAAACTTGCAGATATATGCCATACTTCCCCCTGAAATGCAAGCCTTTTTTTGAATTTTCTTTTCAGAAAAAATTGACCGCCATGTTCCAACAGAACACAGCGGCCACAAAATGCGCTACACGCTCAATAGCTGAGCGCCCTATATGAGCACCCGGCTCAGCACTTATTTGGCATCTTAATCACTTTCTTTGCTGTATACAGCAGTATATGATCAAACAGGTACACTTTTACCCGAATACCGCTGCGCACAATCTTCAGCAAAGGCAAAAAGCCCAGTAGACGCACGCGAGTGATATGCTCTGCGCGCATCAGGTACTCGTTGTAAAGCTCAGGATTATCCGAGGCTGCAAACGCTCGAATAGCGTACGTGGCCACAGCCATCTGCTCAGCCATACGCTTGGAAGAATTCGTTGCGTGGAGGCGATAATTGAACAGCACATCAGGCAAATTATGGAAACGCGTGTGCGGTATCAAGCGGCACCACAAGGCATAGTCCTCAGAGGGAGTATAACGCTCTTCATAGCAGATGCCATGACGCTCCAATAAATCCCGGCGCACCATGGCAGCCGAATGGCTCACCACGCAGCCCCACATCAAGCCCAGACGTATCTCCGAATCATTTTCCGGCTGAATAACAATCTTACCACTGGGATACTCACGCATACCAACACCCAGCACACCTACCTCCGGGTGGGCATCCAGATACTCCACCTGACGCTGCAAACGCTCAGGCTCAGATATATCATCATGATCAAAAATAGCCACATATTCTCCGCGGGCAGCTTTCAGCAAACGATTGCGACTTCTGGATATACCCATATTTTTTTCGTTTACCGTATAGAGTATACGCTCATCAGCATAAGAAGCCACGATATCCCCCAGCGCTTTATTATCAGGAGAATCATTGAGAATAAGAAATTCAAAATCCTTGTACGTCTGGTTCAAAATGCTCTCTATTGCCTCACGCAAGTGGTCTTCCCGCGTGTTCCAAATGGGCATTAAAACAGAAACTCTTGGCATGTGCGTTTTCTCCTTATCATGCATATACCCATCACCATACATTCGCTAGATAAAAGGATCACCTGCAATGATTGGCGCAGGATTTCACCAGTATTAATCTGAATACATTGGATAGGCAAAAATCAGCAGTTGCAATAACTCTCACAACCTCGAAGCGATTGTACCACAACCTAGCTATTTTGCAAGACTTTTTCGGGAGAAACAGCCTCAATTTTCCTCACGAACGAGACCTCCTGTGATACACAGGAATCTTGCATATCTTCACGACACACCTACCATCAATACCCCGCTTACGGAAAAACAGAAATTGACCAACGTGCCGCAAAGCAATCATCGCCCCGCTCTGTTTCCATGATGCAGTGAACACATCTTCAATCTTATACCCCTGAGATATCACAGAAAGACCGAAGAATCGCTCCATCTCATGTGCCAGATTTTCCGAATGAACAGCATCAGCCAGCGGGAACTCGGCAGCAGACAAGTTCATACGCTGCAAAGGCTTCAATAATTCAGCGCGACAGACGAACATGCTCCCCATCACATATTCATACCCCTTATACTCCAGACCAGCCCGCTTCAGCAAGCCCTCTTCAGCCTGCAGAAAACGGCTTTCAGGGCGGCGGCGTATCAATCTATAATCAGCCACCATACCCAGCTCCGGCTGGCTTTCAAATGCTTTCAGCACGCGGGGGAAATGCTCCTCGGAACAAAAACTCAGAAGATAACGGCGCCAGCAATCATGCCCGTAATTGAATGGAAGCGGCTTCAGGTACACATCACCGGGCATATCGCGCTTGGTGTGCAGCTTTATCACATAACTGTACCCCCCTAAATTAACTCCATTTATAACCTGCACGAAAGGAGCAATATCGTAACCACGATTTTCCACCTCAATAATCCGCGAAACCCTATTATCCCCCTTCAGGGCAGACAAAATATCCACCCTGCCCTCCGGTACTGTCACCACGCACTCGTGCGGCATCCCGTCCAATGAGCGCAGGTATTCACACACCTCATCCCACAATTCGGGATAATAAACATGAACATGGATTAAGATAGGGGGCATTTTCGGAATCAATTACATCAAATGCTTGGCCATACGCTTGAGGCTTTTGTACATATACCGCCTCTGCCCTGCCGTGATTTTTGACATCAGCACATACCAGAGATACCTCAACTTGCCGGGTCTTCCACCACGCACCAGCTGCAAATGCATCTCCATAAATTGAATTTGTGCGCGTTTGCTACAATTAAAGCGTTTCTCAACGGCTTTATAAAAACGAATATGCGGTTCAGCGCAGCGTTCAAACCAGCCCGGAGACTGAGCATCACCCGCCCACAAACTGGATGAATGCCGCAGATAGGCAGACATCTCCCCGGGTATGTAACCTATCCGCCCACGCTCTGCGTGCAGCAAATGCAAGAAGTGGTCGCCAGGCAGAATATCCCCGGGCAACTGGCTAAGCAAGGAGCCATCATTAAATGCCCACCGATACATTACTGCATTAGTTTGCAGGAAATTATGTTCCAGCAAATCATGGAAATCCAAATCCCGGCAATACTTCTTCACCGGAAAACTCGCAAAACTGCCGGTTTCATCCCCTTCACGCACCACCTGAACAGAATGAAAACAAATGGAATATTCAGGGTGCTGCTCCAGCCAGTCCACCTGCCGCTGTAGCTTAGACGGGTCAATCAGGTAGTCATCTCCATCATTCACCAGAACATACTCACTTCGAACATCCGCCAGCGTACGGCGGTAATTTTCCATGGAACCCAGATTTTGCGGTCTCAATAATGGTACCACCTTCCCGGGATGCTTCTCCGCATATTCACTGATGATGGCCGGACTGCTATCGGTTGAGGCGTCATCAGCTACAAGTATCCTGTAGGAAAAATCCACCTTCTGCATCAAAACACTTTCCAGAGTCCGACGCAGGAATTTTTCATGATTATAACTCAATATTACTACAGTTAGCTTTTCCATATTCTGATGCAGCTGAATAATCGACAGCCCCTCCCATGGTGGCTTTAACATTTACCACCTTACCAATACAATGGGTATTAACTCTTAATTCGCCCACTGTTGACCTTATAATCATAACTTCTCAACCCCTCCGCGCGGAAATCTTCCTGATAACGAGCGATGACATTCTTGAAGATTTCTTCGTACTGGGGGATGAAGAGATCCGAGCGAGCGTTGAGGTGTTCAATAATCTGGCAAGCCAAGGTTCGGGTCTGCTCCAAATCCGTTTCACTCTGATTAAAGGAAGTTCCTTTGATGGAGCCGGGTGACACATTAAGGATACGGTTGGTAGTACCAGCCTTTGTTAGCTCAACATTTACACTCTCGATAAAGGAGCGCATGGCTGCTTTCGTCGCGCCATAAACAGAGAAGAAGGGGGAGGACAGATACCCAGATATACTGACCATGGTACCACAATAGAACGGTTCAGCACTTTCAAGTTTGGAGTAAAAATGCTTCAGAATCCGCATGGAAGCAATCGTGTTCACCGAGAAGTAGGTGGATATGAGCGCTTCATCAATATCCTTAAAAAGGGCCAATCGGCCAAAACCAGCAGATATAAAAAGAGTATCAATGGTATCAAACTGGTCAAAGAAACTATAGTCCGCCTGAGTGAGGTCAAACTCGTAACCTTTGACATTATCTTTTCTGTACTTCTCAGCCAAGGGCGCCTTATCCACAATATGCACACATCGCATATCAGGCATGGCCGCCAGCTCCATAGCAATGGCAAGGCCGATTCCATTGGCGCCGCCTACAACAAGTGCCTCATTCATCTTATATTTCAGTCGTGTTGATGTTATTGGTAAATTGCTCCATAATAGCCGCCATGGTCACACTTTCGTTGTGACGCAATCGGGAAGAGTTGAAGCGCTTATTGATGATACAACTGATAAACTCCTGAATTTCGTAGCGAAGCCCTGCGCCATCCCATTTGTAGAAGAACTTCTTGTTTTCATTCTGATTTTCGTAGCGAAGTTCGAAGTAGTCAGTCTTCCACCACGGGGCCGGCACATAAGCATACCCCTTGGTACCGGAAATCACCAGATTACCTTCAGTCTTAATATCCAGACCTACTTTGAAAGTGCAGAGTGCCGTATTGTACCGAACAGTTCCTTTGGTATACACATCCACCCCATTCTTCCAACGGCTATAGAAATGCACGCCTAAGAAATCAGTTCCCATCAGGCGGATAATGGGTAGCAGAGGGTATGAACCCAGCTCATACATTGAGCCACCGGCTTGTGCCGCGTCAAACTCACGCAGCGTATAATCATTCCACAGCTTGGAGAGCGAGGCTTCAACGTCAACAACCTCGCCTATAATCCCGCTTTTAATCATCACCATCAGGTGGTTAAAAGCCGGGCAATAGGCGGTTTTGTTCGCCTCCAAAAGGACACAGCCCTTCTTCTCCGCCAGAGCAAAGAGTTCCCGAGCTTGTTCTTCCACGAGCACCATGGGGGTTTCGCATATAACGTGTTTGCCCTCGTTTAGCGCAAGTTTGATATAATCGTAATGGCTCAGGTGTGGAGTAGCAACGTAGACAGCATCCACCGCTGCCAGCAGACTTTCAGGGCTATCACACACATGCGCAATCCCATGCCGCTGAGCATAATCTGAAGCTCTCTCCAGATTGGTATCATATACAGCCTCCACCTCCACACCATGCACAAATGAGGTCTCCGGCGTAAAGCGTTCTGCTATACGCCCGGCACCGATGATGCCCACACGCACCACCTCTTGGCTTTCACAGCGGAGCTGGGTGGACGAAATACCCTCTGTGCGCGGCAGATAGACCACCTTACAGAACTCGTTTAGGTAGTCAAACTTGCCTTCCCAATCCGAACCTATGGCAAAAATATCTACGTTATAACGCTCAATATCATCAATTTTCTGGCCTAGATAATTCTCGATGATAATTTCATCAGCCAGGCCTGTCGCACGCACAGCTTCGACACGCTCCAGAACATTATTGCGCACATTCAGCTTACCGCGTTCTCTGTCAAAAGAATCATTGGTAACGCCGACAATAAGATAATCCCCCTGTTCTTTTGCACGGCGGAGGATATTCATATGCCCATGGTGCAAAAGATCGAATGTTCCGTATGTGATGACCTTCTTCATACCTGACTGCGAATGTTAAATCTTGTGATTCAATAGAACATCTATGCAATCCGGAGCGAACACCGGAATACCACAGCGCTCATGCACATCCTTTCGTTCTGCATATGAATCATCTATGAAAACAGCGCGCTTTTCCGTGATAAGGTCTGATTTACGTATAGTCTTATCACGAATGACATTGATATCAGCAAACAGAGACTCTGCAATGCCGTAATCTGCCAGCGTCTGCTTCAAATCCCGCTCATGGCGAGATATGAGCACAATACGCTTCCCTTCATTGCGTGCCTGGTAGATGAACTTCATCACATCCGTGTTGATTTGCCCACGGGTAGTGACGGTATCATCAAAATCCATATAGACGGTATCATACACCACATCCGTCTTAAAACGGGTGCAAAGAGCGCGGTCATTTTCTATGGCGTAATCATTGCAGAACACATCCACATCATACCCCATGGCATCAAACAAGCTCAGCAATGCAAAGTTCACGCCAACACCACGGTACAGCCCCATCGTGCCGGCAATACGAGGCGCAATCTCCATCAGAACAAGCTCACCATCTGCGCGCTCCTTAAGCTGGAAGAACCACATCCCCCGGAAGGTCATTTTGCTGTTAATCAATTCCGCCAAGCGCCGGAACTCCGGGTTCTTAACCGGTACAGCATTAACGCAAATACCATTACTGATACGAGCTCTGCGCCTCCCTTCACAAAAACGGAGTGTTCCGTGCCTATCCGTGAAGCAATCTATCGTATACTCGGGCCCGGGTAAAAATTCGCTGAGTACCAGCCCATCCACACCGGCCACGAAGTAATCATAATCTTTACGGCTTGCTATCCTGTGAGCCCCGCGAGACCCCTGCCCCACATCCGGCTTGCAGAATAGAGGAAACTCCAGTGCCGACGCGTCCGCATCATTATACACCACAGGCGTGGGCACCACGCCATCCAATACCTCATAGGTACGTAACTTGGAACGGCATATCTCACAGGTTTGCTCCGGAGATGTCACCACTACTGCATGCAATTCATCAGCATGGCGGGCAAACTTCAACACAGCGCTGTCATGCGCAGGAAAGATGAAGTCTATACCATACTCATCTATGATTGCGTTAATTTTTTCTATGCAGTCATCATCATCAATGTTAGGCACTCCGCCTATGTAATTGCGGTATACATAGGCGCCATGGTTATCAATACTGGATGCGCCATACATCTCAAAATGGGTACTATGAGCCAAGGATCTGTTAATCTCCAGACCTATCTCACTACCACAGGGGAACACTAAAACTCGTTTCATACGTTTCAGGATATTTTAAGTCTGCGCTTTACCTCCTCCACAATACGCTGAGAGTTATTTTCATCATTAACCTTCATGTCAAAGAAGAACTCCTGAATCTTCAAGCGCCACTCTTCGTCCTTCTTCGGGTTCTCGATATACTCCTTCAAGGCATCAATGACTTCCGGCCAAGTCTTGACCTGAGCCCCGGGGGAATACTCTTCAAACGGATTATTCAACGCACAGTCATTTTTAAGGAACGCCTCCAAATCAGGCACCAAGAAAACATGAGGTCTGTTCATCAATTCTGCAAAATCGTTGGATATGGATGAGAAATCACCCACCATGTGTGAATATTCACCCAACTTTTCATATGCATCTTTCTCCTCATCAACAAACACACGCGGATGGAACTTCAGAGCCTGTTTAATTTTACTCATGTAGTTTCTCCATGTATGGGGGTGCAAACGCAGAGCCATTTCACCATCCACAGAATCAAGGAAGCGACTTATCAAGGGCAAGGCCACAATGAAGTCATCTATCATTTTGGTTTCCTCTTTAGGATCCCAACGATATGTCGGTGAATAGATAACCTTTACTTTCTGTGGAACTGGTGACTTATGAAGGTGTACATTACGCGGATATCCGGCAAATATACAGCAATCCTTCGGCATGTGCCACCCCCTCGCATACAGACTTTCGTACGCTGGGCCGGGACAAACAAAACCAAAATATCTTTCCGTCAACTCACGGAAGGGAGCCCTGAAAATATAACGGATTGATTTTGCCATTCGTGCAAACAAGCCATCAGATTCATTCGCAACAATATCTGATGACAAGCGCACTCCCGGAACCGTGGTATTGGGTATAGAGTCACCCACAGGAACCATGTTTTTTAATCCCACGCCATGCCAAAGTTGTACTACCTTGGTGCGAGCATTGAATCCATAAACATTGTCGTAGTCAGAACTCCTAAAGTGATCAGTGAAAGCAACCGCAGCACGCAGCATCGTCCACTTGGCTTTCTTCATCTTCTTGACAGGCATGCCCTTTTCCTTAAGCATCTTATATACCTTGTCATCCATGGTAAGCCAGGTCACCTGAATCTCCGGGTGATTTTCAACCAAATATTCATACAGATATTTGGTGTTATCCATATATCCGCGTTTAAAGAAAGAGGAAAACACCCAGCTATTTTTCTTCTTGGGTACCAAAGCACCCAACCAATACCACAGCCAGGACTTCATCATGCGGAAAACCTTCCTATTCGCCGGATAAGCGCGACGCCCTTCCTTCCAGCCGAATGCGAAGTAATGCCTACGAGGATTCATCCCCGATTTAGCAACATCCTTGTTTTCCATCAGATAGAACTCTTTATCGAACAACAAACGGTCTAAGAAATTACGCTTAAACCAACCACGCTTCTTTTTAGCACGTTTCTGTCCGGGCTGAGAATTACTCATGATAACAGTAAGCGCCTCTTTCATGGATTCCGGATATTGCTGCAATGCATAGATTAACTCATCATAACGGCCTATCGTATTGCACGCATCCATCAAATTGCGCACTTCACGCACCAATCGGTCCAGCATCTGTGGGCAGGCATAAGAATTATGGTGCTCTCTGAAGTACTCCATGCAGCCGTACAAAAACCGAATATATTCCTTTCGGGTTTTGAGGAAATGCTCCGTTTTATCCGCAGTCATGAAGACACCGACCTCACTTCTGCGGTAGACGGACGTCACGTCCGGTATGAATCCGGCAACACCTTCTCCCAGCTGCATATACAACATGGGATTGTCACCAAGAATACCACCGTAATACCATTCAGGTATTTCTATATTATAATTCCAGCGGAAAAAGAATGAAGATGTCTGAGCCGGCATTACATCAATCATCTCATGAACCCTGTAGCTGTCCTTGATGACGGCTCCCGGCATGGAATCCGGCATTAAAATCTCGCCGTTGATAGGCGTGTAATAATCCTCAATTCCCCAACCTTCTGGGAATGTAATTTTTGTTCTCGTAAAACAGAACTTTGCTTCCGGATGGGATTCCATGTAATCATACTGCTTCTGAAGCTTGCAATCATCCACCCAATAATCATCACCCTCACAGAAAGCTATATAAGGAGCCGTACAGCGCTTGCACAAATCAACCAGATTGCGAGTAGGCCCCATATTACGCTCACGCTTAATATCCTTCACGATGTGAGGATACTTCTGAACATAGGTATCTATCACAGTCTGGGTTCCATCAGGGGAGCAATCATTACCAACAAGCACCTCAAAGGGGAAGTTGGTTTTCTGGCGCACGAAAGATTCCAATGCCTCAGCAAGAAACTTTTCGTGCTTATAGGTAATACAGACAACTTGTACTGCTGGACTACTTGTTTTCATCTATTTTACAGATTAGATTTAATGCCTCAGGCAATAATATTCTTACATACCGCCTCTATCTGCTCATCTGTAAGACCATAGAAAAGAGGCAGACAAGCTATTCGGGAACAGATATCCTGAGAGACAGGACAATCATACCGCTCACTCAAATACGGCAGCGTATTCAGACTGGGGTAAAAATAACGGCGCGGGAAAATATCATGCTCTGCCAGCTTGGCAAAAGTGGCAAGCAAAGCCTTTTCATCAGGGAACACCACCGGATAATAGGCATAGTTATACTCCAAATCCGCCTGCTCCATGGGGCGCTGCAGGCGTCCGTCCAAGCAGGAATCATATTTCTCGGAGGAGCGCTTGCGGTCTGCAATAATGGCATCAATATAATTTATATTCACGTTGCCCATTGCAGCATTTAGCTCATCCTGTTTGGCATTGATGCCAAGTGTGAAGTGGTCATCCCCCACATGGCCAAAGCGTTTCACAAGATCCAGCTTGGCTGCCACATCATTATCACGGATAACACAGCCACCACCCTCCAGTGTATGGAACAGCTTGGTGGCGTGGAATGAGAGGGTCGCAATATCACCATAAGTGGAAAGCGCCTTCCCCTTATACACGGAGCCAAAACTGTGAGCGGCGTCATATATCACCTTAAGCCCGTAGCGGTCAGCTATTTCCTGAATAGCCTCAATATTACATGCATACCCAAAAACATGTACAGGCATAATCGCCTTGGTTCGGGGAGTGATAGCTTCCTCAATCTTCGCAGGGTCTATGGTAAAATTACCCGGCTCAATATCAACAAACACGGGCGTACAACGCTCCCAGAGAATCGTGGACGTGGTCGCCACATAGCTGAAAGGAGTCGTTATAATCTCCCCCTCAGTTATATCCAAAGCACGGAGAGCAATCTGAATGGCCACCGTACCATTAGCTACATATTGGAAGTTCTCCGTACCGAGGTACTTTTTCATATGAGCTTCCAGCTCCTGAACCTCCGGCCCCTGATTTGTCAGCACCTCGCGGTCAAAAACTTCAGACACCCGCTTAAGATACTCCGCCTTAGGCGGAAGAAAAGGCCGCGTAACGTATATAGCCATAATAAGTTATTATTAAGTTTTACATACAGATTCACACTCAGTATCAGCGATTCCCGTACATGGAATCGTAGTACTTCTCATATTCGCCGGAGGTTATGTTATCCATCCATTCCTGATTATCCAGGTACCAGCGAACAGTTTTCTCGATACCTTCCTCGAACTGGAGGGACGGCTCCCAGCCGAGTTCATCCTTGAGCTTGGTGGAGTCAATGGCATAACGCAGGTCGTGACCGGCGCGATCCGTTACGTAAGTAATGAGCTTCTCACTCGTTCCCTCAGGATTACCGAGGAGGCGGTCCACGGTTTTAATGACAACTTTCACGATATCAATATTCTTCCACTCATTGAAACCGCCGATGTTATAAGTATCACCGGTCTTGCCCTGGTGGAAGATGACATCAATGGCACGAGCGTGGTCCACCACATAAAGCCAATCGCGCACATTCTCGCCCTTGCCATAAACAGGAAGCGGTTTACCATGGCGGATATTATTGATGAACAGAGGAATAAGTTTTTCCGGGAACTGGTAGGGGCCGTAGTTGTTCGAGCAGTTAGTCACCAGTGTGGGCATACCGTAGGTATCATGGTAGGCGCGCACAAAGTGATCACTGCCGGCCTTAGAAGCGCTATAAGGGCTGTGCGGATTATACTTGGTCGTTTCAAGGAAGAACTCGCTGCCATACGGTGCGGAACCCTCCGGCTTATCCAAATCAAGAGCGCCATAGACCTCATCCGTGGAAATATGATAGAAGCGCTTGCCTTCCCAATCACCATTCCAATACTGACGAGCTGCCTGCAGCAGACTGAGCGTACCCATCACATTCGTGCGGGCGAAGGTAAAGGGATCCTTGATGGAGCGGTCCACATGGCTCTCAGCAGCAAGATGGATAACACCATCAATTTTATACTCCTTCATGATAGCACACATGCGCTCGAAGTCGCATATATCCGCCTTCACAAAAGTGTAATTCGGCTTATCCTCAATGTCTTTCAAATTAGCCAGATTACCGGCATAGGTGAGAGCATCGAGATTAATGATATTGTACTCAGGGTACTTGTTAACAAAAAGGCGTACCACGTGAGAACCAATAAAGCCTGCACCGCCTGTAATGAGAACGTTCATGATGTAGATTTGTAATTTAAGATTTTGAAGAAATGATTTGGATTTAAGATTTGCGAAAGGGTACTTCCTTATTTACCTGCGGCAAAGCCGCCATTTTCTGAATTCGCAAATCCTCCGAGTTTCTCTACGCATTGCTCCAGAGAGCTGAACCAATGAGGAATAGAAAGATGGAAAACTGAGCGAATTTTTGTCTTATCCAGCACAGAGAATGCCGGGCGCTGCACCTTGCTGGGGAATTCGCTGCTGTGGCAAGGCTTCACCTTGCAGGAACTACCAGCAAGCTGAGCAATAGCCACCGCGAAATCATACCAGGAGCACACACCCTCATTGCTATAATGGTACACACCCTCAGCCGGAGAAGGAGTATTAATAATGGTGCCGATGGCATCCGCCAAATCCCCTGCGTAGGTAGGTGTACCCACCTGATCAAATACGACATTCAGGCTCGGACGGCTTTCCATAAGGGAAAGCATAGTCTTCACAAAGTTCTTACCATGGATTGAATACAGCCATGCTGTTCGAATAATAATACTACGGCATCCACTTTGCAAAGCAGCCTGTTCACCGGCTAATTTAGTGCGACCATAAGCGCCAAGTGGTTTTGTGGGAGAGTCCTCAACCCGCGGAGTATTACCATCCCCACCGAACACGTAATCCGTGCTGATATGCACAAGCAGAGCCCCCTGAGCCTTTGCTGCGGCAGCCAAGTTTGAAACAGCCTCAGCATTTAGCTGATAGGCAAGGGCCTCATTCTCCTCAGCAGCATCCACATTAGTAAAGGCGGCGCAATTTACAATAACTCCCACCCCCTCAGCAGCCTGAAGAACCGACTCAGAATCAGTAATATCCAGCTCGTCCACATCCGTAAATATGAACTCATGTTCCCTACACGCACCTAAGGCCACCCGGCGCATTTCATTGCCGAGCTGACCATTAGAACCTGTTACGAGAATCTTCATACTTACAGCAAATCACGCACTAATAGAGGGAATCAGCTATATCAAAATCTTTAGGCGCCTCAGCAAAAGGTAAATGCTCCTTATCTTTAGCGGATAGGATGATTTTATCTGCGGGCAATTGCCAATCTATCGCAAGAGATGAATCATTCCAAGCAATCCCGCCCTCACATTCAGGCGCGTAATAATCATCACACTTGTACTGAATCACCGCTTCATCACTGAGCACAGCAAAGCCATGTGCGAAACCGCGGGGTATAAATAGCTGACGATGATTCTCAGCGCTGAGCTCCACGGAGACATGCTGCCCAAAGGTGGGTGAACCATGCCGAATGTCTACCGCGACGTCCAGTACCCTTCCCTTCACACAGCGCACCAACTTACTCTGACTATGAGGAGCTCGCTGATAATGCAGTCCCCTCACCACACCAGAGCGGGACATGGACTGATTATCCTGAACAAAGGTGGTATCGCACACTTTTTCCCGAAACTCACGGTTAGAAAAAGACTCGTAAAAATATCCCCGAGCATCACCAAACACGCGAGGCTCGATGATTTTAACATCAGGAATAGCTGTTTCTATAATATTCATCAGGAGAATTAACGATTTACGATTGTGCTTTCATTGCCTTTCTGCGAGCCTTGAGAACAAGGTGCATCAGATACTGACCGTACTGATTCTTCAGCATTGGCTGAGCAAGTTGCTCCAACTTATCAGCATCTATCCAGCCATTCTCGTGGGCAATCGCCTCCAAACAGGAAATTTTGAGGCCTTGGCGTTTTTCGATAACTTCCACAAAGGTCGAAGCCTCGGAGAGAGAATCATGCGTACCCGTATCCAGCCAAGCAAAACCGCGGCCAAGAGTCTGCACCTTCAATTTCGCCTGACGAAGGTATTCCTGATTAACAGTCGTGATTTCCAATTCACCGCGATCGGAGGGAGTAATATTAGCGGCTACATCTACGACGCTGTTGGGATAGAAATATAAGCCCACCACTGCATACTCAGATTTCGGGTCCTCGGGCTTCTCTTCGATGGAAAGACAATTACCATCAGCGTCGAACTCTGCCACACCATAGCGCTCAGGATCAGCCACACGATATCCAAACACTGTCGCTTTCCCCGCTTCAGCATCAGCCACAGCAGTTTTCAACTTCTTGCGGAAATCCGCCCCGAAGAAAATATTGTCGCCGAGCACTAGGCAAGCCGTATCGTCCCCAATGAATTCTTTACCGATGATGAAAGCCTGAGCAAGACCATCCGGACTGGGCTGTTCAGCATACGAGAAGTTCACGCCGTAGTCAGAGCCGTCACCGAGAAGGCGCTTAAATCCGGGCAAATCTTGCGGCGTGGAAATAATCAAAATGTCCCGAATCCCAGCCAGCATCAACACTGAAATCGGATAATAAACCATCGGTTTATCAAAAATGGGAAGCAACTGCTTGCTTACCCCTTTTGTAATGGGGTACAAGCGAGTTCCTGAACCGCCTGCCAGTACGATACCTTTCATGTTAATCCATCTCCTGCATTCTTTGCACTGAACAGATTAACAAAACACATACCAAAAGTCAAGAAGATTCGGTTTAAATCCACTCACATTATATGCAGCAAAGTAAAATAAAGCACCGCTGAATCTCAAAAAAATGAGACCAACGTCGAAATAAATCCCTTACAGCCATCCAAAGTGCAAATAAAATACACCGCGACATCAACAACGAATCCGCACTAATCAACTCACTACACCTAACAGAAATTTCACCACCTCTTTCCAAGCGTTCGTAAAGCGCATTTTACTAGAAAAGGCATATACGGGACCATTTTCAAGAAAAATAAGCAGTTTTTCTTGAAAAACAGAGCTCATTTTCTACTTTCAATCCCCATTTTCTCCGTCCTTAGCATACAACTATTTTTAATTTCTATTTCACTAAAATGATTTTTAGGAGTTACTCCACCCCCATAAAACAGGATTTTTCAGCTTACCAAGCGCTTCCGAGGCGATTTTTATTAATTTTTTCAGAAATTCAACCCTTCTCAGATTTTAATAAAGCCGTACAAATATTAAGCCTATCTGTTTTTCCATTGCTATATTCCTAATTATTTACAGGAATATAGCAGCTTATATTTCATCTGCTCCATCATCAAATGGCGTTCCACACTCCTCGGCTTACTCATCTTATTCGCTTCATCACAATCAAGAAATCAAATTACCTGATTCGTTTCCCTTCACAAATTTTAAACTTCACCGCCGCGCTCTTTCCTACTTCGTTTGTAGGGTTTAATCCTATTTCAAAAAGCCATTCAAGCTAACATATCATATTTATCAAATGTTTTATCATGCGTTTTTATTAATCTAATACTATTTTTTTATGATATGCTTTCATGCTTTTCATATTATATTTTTAAGACATGTTATTTTTAATTTTAATAAACGCCAATAGATACTCTCATAGTATAGCCATCAAACTTCGACAAAACAGAGCGAGCATTCGCCCCCGAGCGAGATAAATATGAGGTGTCACAGATTATCCTTGCGCGGGCGCGGGATTTTGGCTAGAATGCATGGCGTGAGTTATCAGGTTTTTGCCAGAAAGTATCGTCCGCGCACATTCAAGGATGTGCTGGGGCAGGATCATGTAGTGCGCACCCTCTGCAATGCCATTGAGCAGCAGCGCTTAGCACACGCCTATCTTTTCGTAGGCCCCCGCGGCACCGGCAAGACCTCCACGGCACGAATTTTCGCAAAAGCCCTGAACTGCACAAATGGCCCGAAGGTAGATTTTGACCCGGATGAGGACGTATGCCTCGAAATTGCAGAAGGGCGAAGCTTGGATGTGCAGGAAATCGACGGTGCCTCCAACCGCGGTATCGACAACATCCGAGATTTACGCGACAATGTGCAGTTCGCTCCCACGCGAGGTAAATACCGCATTATTTATATTGACGAGGTGCACATGCTCACGAAGGAATCCTTCAATGCACTGCTGAAGACTCTGGAAGAGCCGCCGGCACACGTCATGTTCATCTTTGCCACGACGGAGCCGCACAAAATTCTCCCCACCATTCTTTCCCGTTGCCAGCGCTTTGACCTGCGCCCCATCCCCACGGAAACGATTGCGAACCACCTTGTAAACATTGCTAGCAATGAAGGTGTTACGCTGGATGCGGATGCGGCATACGCCATCGCCACCGTAGCAGATGGCGGTATGCGCGACGCACAGTCCATGCTGGACCAGCTCGTCTCCTTCTGCGGCAACCACATTACTGAGCAGAACGTGAATGACATCTTCGGCGTCACCAGCCGTGACACCGTGGCAAAGGCACTTACCTACATGCTGGATCGCCAGCTGCCCAGCCTGCTGCACCTCGTGCATGAGCTAGCTGAAGCCGGGCGCGACATGGGGCAGCTACTCAGCGAGCTCATGGGGGCCGTGCGCGAGCTTCTCATCGCCAAAGTAGCCCCGCAGGAGGCTCACAGCAGCATCCCTGAACAGTGGCGAGCCAACCTCAATGAGCTGCTTTCCCGCACCCCGACGGATAAAATCATCCGCCTCATGGAAGTGCTCTCCCATGCAGAAGAGCAAATGCGCTGGAGCACGAACAAGCGCCTGTACCTTGAGATGGGCCTCATTCAGGCAGTACATTCACTGGCAGAGGCTAATATAAGTGACATCATCCGCGCGCTGAACGGAGCCCCCCTGCCGGAGACCCCCATTGCCACCGTACCGCTGCCCGCAGTTACCCACCCGGGTGCAGTAGCTTCCACACCGGCGCCCATGCCTCCTCCCGCACCGGCACAACAGGCACCTGCACCATCCGCAGCCCCGGCTCCTGAGCCTCCGGCACCCGCGCCGCAGCCAGTCATGCCAGCCGGGCTGGAGCCCATAGATGATGCCCCGCCCCTCTTCGGTGATATCCCCGCCTCGGACATCTCAGCGGAACCGGCTGAGCACGCGCTGACCCCGCAGGAATGGGAAGCCACGCTGGCTATTGTGCGCGAAAAATCCCCCATCGCCGGGGCAGACATTGGCCACACGCTCTTCATCAGTGATGATGACGGGCTGGCCACCATAGCCATTCACCCGGAAGACACCACCTCGCGAGACGCCCTCCTGAGTGATTCCCTCAGCGAGCTCATTAGCAGCTCTGCTCAGAGCCTCTGCGGCCACGGCCTGCGCCTTCGCATTATTACGGATAACAGCGTTCCGCCGCCACAAGCCGTTGAAATTCTACCGCCGCCGAACTTCGAAGAGCTCGCGCCACAGCCCAAGCCTAAGCCCAAAGCTGAGCAACCCGCAACGGCCCCGCGCCCGGCAGCGGAGAACACCGCGCCGCCCAGCCTGAAACCCTCTGATGAGGAGTTCTACCATGACCCGCTCATTGAACAGGCTCTCGAGGTATTCCACGCCACTCTTATCAAACAATAAACAAAACAGAATCACACCATGAACCTTCAGAAACTCATGAAGCAGGCTCAGGCCATGCAGGCAAACATGGCTAATGCTCAGGCTCGCCTTGCAGAAAAAGAATTCACCGCTGAAGCCGCTGGCGGCAAAATTAAGGCCACAGCTGATGGCACCGGCATGCTCACCGGCCTCAGCATTGACCCCTCTGTAGTGGATCCTGACGATGCCGAATTCCTTTCCTCCCTTGTACTCAAAGCTGTACAGGATGCCCTCACCGGTGCCCGCAATATGGCAGAAGCCGAGATGCGCAAGGTAACCGGCGGCTTGGGCTTCCCCATGTAACTGTGCGTAACAGCCACCGGTCATGATTCGCAGCCTCTTCACCTCCATGCTCGCAGCTCTGCCCCTCATGGCAGAGCCTGTGCTGGTGAGTAAATTCACCGCTAAAATCGTCCCGGAACGAGTGTCAATCCTAGCTCTGCCCGAGCGCGGAATCATCACAGATTTAGCGGATCCCACCGGTAGGCTGGAGGCGGGCGCAATTATCGCCATTGCCAACAAAGAACGCACAGCCTCCGAGCGGGAGGATATGGAGCTGCAGCTGGAGCGAGACCGCCTCACCAAACGTGATGAGATTCAAAAGCTGCAACTTAGGCGCAGGCAAGTTGAGTTTTACCTCTCCCTGAGCGCCTCAGAGCGCCGCTACAACTCAGATTTTGCGCCGGACGAAGTTCCCACAGCAGATACGCTGCAAGACATAGATGCCCGCATCTCCCTGCTGGAGCGCGAGCTACGTACACTGGAACGCCGCAGAAGGGATGATTTTGAGCACAAACACGGTCCCCTCACGCTGCGCATGCCCTTCAGCGGGCGCATCCAGTACAGCTTCCCCCTCCCGGAAAATCTGGCAGAGCCCTTCGAGTACACGGATAATGGCCGCTCCTTTGCCACCGCCTGTGATGACTCTGCCTTCTACATCACCATCAGCGTGGGAGAAAGTGACCTCGCACTGCTGGATGAGCATCAATTCACAGCAACCATAAACCTGCCCGGCGGCCGTCGCCTTAAAGGTGCCTATTCACACCGCCGCGTTGAGCGTTCCTCAAATGGAAGTGACATGCTCGTCTACTACTTCCGCCTGCCGGAATCCGCTCATGAAACCGCTTTCTCCATGCTCGGCAGCAACTCCACCGCTCAACTCACCTACGAAACCGGCACTGACGTGCTGCGAGTGAAGAAGGCTGAGCTCGCGGCCACCCCTGAAGCCGCCACCTGTGAAAACTGGGCAGAGCTCATCTCACGCCTTTACCCACAGCACTCTATTCTTCTCATCGGGCAGAGAGAAATCGTGCTCGTGCCCAGTGCTGAATAAGCTACCGCCATGGAACTCATCTGCGAGAATATCACCTTCGGTTACACACACCGAGACAACGTCATCAGTGACTTTTCGCACGTATTCCGCCCCGGCATCACTGTACTTAAAGGCTATTCAGGCTCAGGTAAAACCACCCTACTCAAGCTGCTCGCGGGCTACCTGAAAGTAAAACAGGGCAAAATCATCACCCCCACAGGCCGCCGTGTAACCAGCCGCCGCTACCACAGGCAGGACGTGGCTTACATGTTCCAAGGCATTAACCTTCTTCCGCTCATGAGCGTGGAGCGTAATCTTCGCCTAGCTGCGGAAATGGCAGTACTCCCCGGTAAACAATGGAAGCCGCGCGCTGAAGCGCTCATACATGACCTCGGCCTCTCAGAATTGCGCCACCGCCGTGCCGATAAGCTTTCCGGCGGCCAAGCACAACGAGCAGCTCTGGCACGCACCCTCATGAAGGACGCCCCGACCGTGCTGCTGGATGAGCCAACCTCCGGTCTGGATGACACGAATACGGATATCATTAAAAAACTTGTGCTGAAAGATGCCGCGGAGCGCATCTGCATCATCAGCACGCATGATGGGCGCTTGCTCGAACTGGCAGATGAAATCATTGATTTTGACACTCCTGTATCTCGCTAAGGATACCGTCCACCGCTGGTTCACCCGAGTATCCAGCCCACTGGCACGTATTCTAGTGGTATACTTTCTGAGTCTCAGTGCATTAAGCGCACTGGGCAGTTATGCTATTTCCACGAAACTGGTCATGGACAAAATCATGCGCCTAGGTGGAGACTTGGTATTTGCCACATTCACACCGGCAGAAGAAATACCCTCTGCCGTGCCTACCCAACAGCAAATAAGCGATTTGCTGAAGGCTGACTCATACGCGCTCTCCATCATAGGCTCAGCCACCATGGAAAACCGGAAAACGGTCAGCGTGTACACCTTTGATTTCTGCCGCGCCGGCCAATTTTATCCACTGATGGCCACAAGCGGCATCCCCACCATCCTCGCCACCCCGGAGAGCGGAATAACCCCAGGGCCAAACAGCGTCACCTACGCCTCCATACGCCAGCCAGCCTTCGTGCGTATCATGCCAGAGGATCACCCGCTCATGCGTATTATCGGCTCTGCCGGCCTCATCGTCCAGCCGGAACACCTTCCCCCCAGCCTGAATAACGCTCGCAGCACTCAGCAAATTATTATCCGCGTAAAAGAACTAAACTGCTCGGAGGATATCAGCCGCATAGAAAATTACCTCCGTACCTTCATGCGACTGGAAAAACGCCACGGCAGCATCGTCTCCGCCCACCGGCAGCTGGAAGAAATGGACCTCATGCTCAGCAAGCAGACGCAGTGCCGAGTGGCCTTCTGCGTGGGCATCAGCGCCATCGTAGGTATTCTTCTCACCGCTCTTGCCGGCATGGAATACCGCCAGAATGAATATATATATACTCTTATGAAAAGCTTCGGTATCCACCCTGTCATGCTGGTGGGTGCCTTTATCGTGGAAAATCTTCTCATTGTGGGGGCTTCTTTCATCAGTGCGCTCGCCACATTCATGTACTTTCAGGAACCCATTGTCACTCAAATTCTTAAACTAGGAAATTACTCTCTCACGCTGGAAGAAATCATGCCGGAAGTGCAGCTCATCTGCTACACGTTACTGGGTTGCATCCTCGTTTCCTGCATACCAATAACAGCCGCTGCAAACAGAGATATCGGCCGCGTATTGAAATAATCTGTGCCAGCATGTCAAAACAGGCGTATTTTATGCTTGCAATCACGCATAATTCTGATAATCTCAGAGAGTCAACATTCTGCGGCGCATCGTCGCAAATGTCCTTAAAAAATCTCAATAACAACAAATAGTACACACCATGAACGTTCAAGTTGCTGTCCTTTGCGACTACGCTGCCGACTATCAGGGTAAGCTCTGCATCCAGGGTGCCTTTGATACTCTCTTCGCCCGCCAGTTCCCCGTTATCCACCCCTTCTGCGCACTTGCCCTTCGTCTCTGCTTCGAGCCCGAGGACATCGGTGATCACAAGCTTGGCGTGGCCATCACTGACGAAGACGGCAACATGCTGGACAAAGAGCGCATGCCCCTTATCGGCGACCTGAAGGTAGGTCTGCCCGAGGGCGTTTCCTTCTTCACCCGTAACCTCATCATGAACTTCCAGGGTCTGCCCTTCGAGAAGGACGGCGTATACTCCGTAGATGTTACCCTCGATGGCGAGCTCGTTTCCCGCACTCCCATCCGCCTCGTGAAGGTGGACGACAAGCAGCCCACTGCTTAAGTTCTCACGGATACAATAAATACCAAATTTTAAGTCGGTTGCGAATCGCAACCGACTTTTTTTATGCAAAAAAATAAAAAAAGTCAGAATTTAGCTTGACAAGTGAGCAAAAGAAGCGTATACTTTTGGCGTTCCAAGTAACACAGGGCTATGGTGTAATTGGCAACACATCGGTTTCTGGCACCGCTATTCGGGGTTCGAGTCCCTGTAGCCCTACTAAAAAGCTCCGAGGTCATCCTCGGAGCTTTTTTTTGGTATAAAATTTACCTAAGAGCGGGGATATCCGGCACATAAAGCTTGCAAATTGCGCATGATATGGTAGAATTCATGCAACCACAAAGCATCTCATACACACAGCCATGGAAAAACTCATCGTCGAAGGCGGTTACAGACTCAGTGGATCAGTAAACATCAGTGGCTCCAAGAATGCCTCGCTGCCCATTCTGGCGGCGGCACTGCTCACGGATGAGCCCGTGCGTATCACACGCGTGCCGGATGTCTCGGATACGAACTACATGCTCCAGATTCTGAGTCAATTAGGCGCCTCCGTGGAGCGTTACAGTGGCACAGTCCGCATTGCCTCTCCGGATGGCATCAGCTCCAGCGCCTCCTATGAGCAGGTGCGCAAGATGCGAGCCTCCATCTGCCTGCTGGGGCCCATGATGGCCCGCATGAAGCGCTGCACCCTCCCCCTTCCCGGCGGCTGTGTGATTGGTGACCGCCCGGTGGATTTGCACCTGCGAGCCATTCAGGCACTCGGCGCCCGTGTGCGGGTGAAGGGTGGTAACATGGTCATTGAAGCCCCGAACGGCCTCATCGGCACCACGGTAGATATGCGTGGCGACAGCGGCCCCACCGTGCTGGGAACAGATAACCTCATGATGGCCGCCGTACTGGCCCGCGGTACCACCGTCATCGAGTCCGCCGCCCGTGAGCCCGAAGTAGTGGACTTAGCAAACTTCCTGAACAAGATGGGTGCCCGCATTGAAGGCGCGGGTTCACGCACCATCACCATTCACGGCGTGGAACGCCTCCACGGCTGCGAGCACACCGTCATTCCGGATCGCATCGAGGCCGGCACCTTCATGGTGGCAGGCTGTATGGGCATGAGTGATGGCATCACCCTCAACCGCGTATGCCGCGAGCACATGAAATCCATTTCTGACCTCCTCGTGGAGTGCGGCCATGTGGTGGAATATAACGAGGATGGCACCTCCGTCTTCGTGAAGCCCGGCGAGCGCCCCCGCAGCGGCAAAATTCTCACGAATCCCTACCCGGGCTATCCCACGGACATGCAGGCACAGATGACCGCCCTCTTTGCGCTCACCCCCGGCATCAGCGTGGTGAAGGACACCATCTTCCCCCAGCGTTTCATGCACTGCTCTGAGCTTAAGCGCATGGGTGCCAACATCAAAGTGGATAACGGCACCGCCATCATCACCGGCGTGGACGGCCTCTCCGGCGCTCCCGTCATGGCGAGCGACCTGCGCGCCAGCGCCGCCCTCGTACTGGCTGCTCTGGCTGCGGAAGGCACCACGGAAATTCACCGTCTCTACCACATCGACCGCGGCTATGAGCTGCTGGACGACAAGCTCGAACTTCTGGGCGCCCGCGTGCGTCGCGTCCCTGATCTCGAAGGCGGGCTGGTAGAATAAAGCCACCCGGAAGAGATTTTTCATGCGCAGAGTGAACAAAGCCGGCATTCTCGGAGTCTCACTCTACGTAGTTACGTTTCTGCTGGTAGCCGCGGGGCTGACGCTGTGGATATGGGTGGAAGGCGCGCCTTCACCCGCAGAACGCAGTGCCCGCATGCGCGGCTGCGCCCTCTGCCATGGTGATGAGTGGGCCAACAGGCTCCACCCTAGCCTGCAACGCCACAAACCCGGTAACACCATCCGCCCCATCCTCCGAGCCGCTATTACCCGGGCACATCCCAGCCTCTGCAAGGGGGCGGAAGATGAACTCACCGAGTGGCTGCACGCGTGCCAGCTTCCTCTACTGGCCGCCTCACGTCAAGATGAAGCAGCAGCCACCCTGTACCGCGCCAAGTGTGCCACCTGCCACGGCACGGATGGCAATGGCAGCCCCGGCCTCTACCCGCCGCTGCGTGGCTCAGAATGGCTCACCGAGGAACCCTCGCGCCTGCCGGAGATTCTCACGAATGGACTGCAAGGCCCCATCACCGTACGCGGGCAGGAATGGAACGCCATCATGCTCCCTCCCGGTCTCAGCAGTGAAGAAGAAATCAATACTATCATCCTATATATACGTAAGCATTTTTCCAGATAATATATGATAAATGTCTCAACCGTATATTCTCATTAATCATTATCCATAATTCATATGAAAAAAACTTCTATTATATTACCTGAATACGCTGAAATCGTCATCCAAAGCCTAGAAAGGTACGGATATGAAGCCTACGTAGTGGGTGGATGCGTGCGAGACAGCCTTCTGGGCATCACTCCGAAGGACTGGGACGTCTGTACGAACGCCACGCCACAGGAAGTGCTGAGAGTCTTCCGCAAGCGCCCCGTCATCAAAACAGGTCTGAAACATGGTACTGTCACCGTCATGGTAAATCACGAGCCGGTGGAGGTCACCACTTTCCGCGTGGATGGAGAATACACGGATAAACGCCACCCTGATGAAGTCATCTTCGTCAGCCGCGTGGAGGAGGACCTCTCCCGGCGTGATTTCACCATAAACGCCATGGCCTACAGCCCCGAGCGCGGCCTCGTGGATGCCTTCGGCGGACAGGAAGACCTGGCGGCCGGACTCATCCGCTGCGTGGGTGAGCCGGATGAGCGCTTCAATGAAGATGGCCTGCGTATCATGCGCGCCCTGCGCTTTGCCTCACGCTTTGACTTTG
The DNA here is from genome assembly GCA_937885815.1 of uncultured Verrucomicrobiales bacterium. GTDB lineage: Bacteria > Verrucomicrobiota > Verrucomicrobiia > Verrucomicrobiales > Akkermansiaceae > Akkermansia. The sequence continues at coordinate 25,995 of CALABM010000194.1, forward strand.
GAATCGAGAGCGAGACGGCGTTTTCCATACGCCGCAATCGGCATCTGCTGGAAAATGTGAGCGTGGAGCGCATTTTCAAAGAGCTTAAAGGCATGCTCATGGGCAAAGGCGTGCTGAGCATGCTGCAAGCCTTCCCGGATGTGATGGCCTGCATCATCCCAGAGTTTGTCCCGAGCTTCGGCTTTGACCAGAGGAACCCGCATCACATCCATGATGTATGGACCCACACCGCCTACGCCGTGCAAGCGGCCCCTGCGGATGAAGTGCTGCGCCTCACCATGCTCCTGCATGATATCGCCAAGCCTGCCTGCTTCACGCTCGGCGAAAATGGCAAGGGGCACTTCTACGGTCACCCGGAGAAAGGTGCGGAAATGGCCCTCAGCATCCTGCAACGCCTGAAGAGTGATAACGCCACACTGAACCGCGTTGTCACGCTCGTACGCGAGCATGATAACCAGTTTCCCACCACCCGTGCCGGTATGCGCCGCTGCATTGGCAGACTCGGCGAGGACACCATCCAGCAGCTCTTTGACGTAAAGCGGGCGGACATGGCGGCCCAGTCCAACCATGAGAAAGAGGAGAAAAACACCGTCCTTCGCAAGGCTGCGCTTCTCATCGATGAGCTCATGGATGAGCCACACGCTTTCACCATCAAAGACCTCCAAATTAACGGTCGCGCCCTCATGGCCATGGGGGTACCCGCCGGGCCGGATGTAGGGCGTATTCTGCGCACCCTGCTGGAGGAGGTACAGGATGAGCTACTGGAAAACAGCGAGGAAGCCCTCGCCGCCCGCGCGCGAGAAATCATGTAATTCCGCGCCGCGGGGCTGCCTTTTAGCTTGACAGCCGGGGATGAGGGGAGTACATTAACCCCACGAACTTTATCATATCACCATGAATCGAGACGAAAAAACACTCATACTTTTCAAGCCGGACTGCGTGCGCAAGAACCTCTCCGGTATCATTCTGCAGCGTCTTCTGGGCGAAGGTTTCCGCCTCCGCGGCCTGAAAATGATGCAGCTGGACGATGCCATCCTGCGTGAGCACTACGCCCACATCATTGATTTGGTAATTGATGATAAGCCCCTGTTCCCCACGCTCTCCGCATTCATGCAGACCAGCCCCGTGGTGGCTCTCGTGCTGAGCGGCCCCGGCGTTATCACTCGCGTGCGCACCATCCTTGGGCCCACCAACTCCATGAAGGCTGATAAGGGCACCATCCGTGGTGACTTCGGCACCAACAGCATGCTGAACATCTGCCACGCCTCTGACTCCCCCGAGAGCGCTGAGGCTGAAATCAAGCGCTTCTTCAAGCCTGAAGAGCTCTTTGATAACGTGGACTAATATCCAAGCCTACAGGATTATTTTTCAAACAGGCAGAGCTGCGGAAAGCGGCTCTGCCTGTTAGCATGTATGGGTAAGCCCAATGTTTATCCGATAAAACGAAAGATATACGATTTTTGTTTTACGAAGGTTAAGCTTCCGTTGGCTCATGCCCGCCTACGGCGAAGCCTCATACTTCGTAAATCGTAAATCAAATAGGGCTTGTCTTTTGTTCCGGGGTGTGCATAATAGCCCGCATGTTACATGAACTTATCAGCATCTGGATGGGATGGGTAGTAGACTGGGGGTACTGGGGCGTAGTGCTACTCATGGCCATGGAAAGCTCCATTCTGCCCGTACCGAGTGAAGTCGTAGTGCCGCCGGCAGCCATTCTGGCTGCACTCCCGGATGCCGAGATGAGCTTCTGGGGAGTGGTACTGGCCGGTACAGTGGGCTCCTATATCGGCTCCGTCATCATGTACGTATGCGCGCTCTGGGTGGGCCGCCCCTTCATTTACCGCTTCGGTAAATACTTCTTCATGCCTCAGCACAAAGTGGAGACAGCGGAGGTATTCATGCGCAAATATTCCACAGCCGGCATCTTCTTTTCCCGTTTCCTGCCGGTTATCCGCCACCTCATCTCCATACCGGCCGGCATGGCTCGTGTGAACTTCGCCATGTTCAGCCTCACCACCATCACGGGTTCAGCCATCTGGTGCTGGGTGCTTGCTTGGTTCGGTGATAAAGTGGGCCGCGAACACCCCGGTATTCTGGAATCTCCGGAGGCACTGATTGATGCCGTGAAATCGGAATCTCACCTCATCGTGGCCGGCGTGGTGCTCCTTGCCGCTCTGTACGCTCTGATGAAGTACCTCACCCGCGAGAAAAAAGAGCAAAAGGGTGACAGCGCTTCCTAACTCACAATTAGATTTATTTTACAGTATAAAAAATCCTCCGCAGTATCACGCTGCGGAGGATTTTTCATATCATCAGAAGTTTCCGGGCCGTTATCAGAGCGGCTTAATGGTGATATTCACCCCATCCGGGCTCAAGGGGACAACAGTTTCCGTGCCATTGATAATCACCTTGATAGCCTGCGGTGCCGGGGCGGGTACCGGAGCTGCGGCCTCAGGCTGAGGTGCGGGAGGAAGCGGAGCAGCAGCCGGGGGCGGCGGAAGCACAGGAGCTACGCGCACCGGACGAGCCGCACGAACGGGCACGGGCCGAGCCGCACGCACCGGGCGAGCTGCGCATGCAGGGCGCACCGGACGCTCACGGCGAATAATCCGCACAGGGCGGGCGTGATTGCGGCCACAGCGGCGGCACACCTCACCTTGGGCCTCAGGCCTCGGAGCCTCAGCAGCTTCAGGAGCAGGCTGCGGCTCGGTATCTGTCACCTCCACCACACGTGTCGTGCCATCTTCACCGGTAACCAGCCTGAAGGAACGGGCACGCACCTGAGGAGCCTGACCGGGAGCAATAACAGCGGAGCTGATGCGAAGCTCGCCTTCTGCCCTTGCCGTCTCGCCAGCCTGAGGCACCTGAGCGGGTGGTGTGACCTCCCTCCCATTGATAAACAAGCGGGTGGACGTCGTCACCGCGGCCCCCTCAGGAGCAGGTGCAGGCTGTGCCTGTTGGGGTTCAGCCACAGCTGCGGCGGCTGCCAATATAGAAAATAAAATCGCTCTTTTCATGGAAATCGTGAAGCTGAATTTCACTCTTGAATTTAGCAACTTCGCCCTGAAAAGGCAAGTCAAAAAAGAGCCCTGTCAGAAAAAACTGCCGTATAAATGCCTACTTTCCTAAACAGAATGTGGCAAACACCCGCGTCAGAATATCCTCCGTATCCACCCGGCCGGATATGCTACCCAGAGCATCCAAAGCGGCGCGCAGCTCCACATCCGTAAACTCCGGTGAGCTACCGGCGAGCAAGTTCTCCTTTGCAGCAGAGAGATACCCAAGCGCCTGCTGCAGAGCATAGCGGTGGCGGGTATTAATCGCGGAAAGGGAATCCAGCTCAGCGGTATCATGCACAAAGCTCTCCGTAATGGCGGCGGAAAGCGCCTCCAGCCCGGTACCGGAGTGGCAGGATAAGCGGATGGCTTTCACCCCCGCCCAGGCAGGGTGCTCAGGCAAGTCACACTTATTGAGCAGCAGCAGGTGCACCGCCCCCGTCTGCGGCAGCTCAGGCCGTGCAGGCGCAGCAGAGGCATCCGCCACTTCCAGCACAAGGTCCGCCTCCGCTCCGGCTCTGCGGCTGCGCTCCATGCCCGCGCGCTCTATGCTATCCGAGCTCTCATGCAGCCCGGCTGTATCTATCAGGCGCAGCCTCAGCCCGCCCAGCGAAACGCTTTCTTCAATAGTATCACGCGTGGTACCGGCAGTCTCGCTCACAATAGCGCGCTCATAACCGACCAACGCATTCAGCAGGCTAGATTTCCCCACATTCGGAGGGCCAACGATTGCCGTCCGCACGCCCTCACGCAGCAGGCGGCCTTCATCCGCCGTGGCCAGCAGGGCCCGAAGCTGAGCCATTACCTCATCCACCCCTGCCACCAGCTGCTGAGTAGTATCTGGAGCGATGTCCTCTTCCGGGAAATCAATGTAAGCCTCCACATGGGCCGCCACGGAAATAAGGCGATCCACCGCTGCAGCCACGCGGCTGCTGATAGCGCCATGCAGCTGATTATGGGCCGCACGCAGGGCCAAATCGCTCCCGGCGCTGATAACATCCATCACGGCCTCAGCCTGTGTTAAATCCATCTTGCCATTTTCAAATGCACGCCGGGAAAACTCCCCGGGCTCCGCCGGGCGTGCGCCGCACTCCAGCAAACGCTCCAACACGCGGCGCACCACCAGCATGCCACCATGGCAGCTCAGCTCCACCACTTCCTCACCCGTATAGAGGTCGGTAGCCACTGCCCGATAAGGAATGGCCAAATCCTCAATATTCACATCCGGAACGATTTCCTTAATTGCCGTTATGACCTTCTCCCCTTTCACAAAATGGTTCTTGCTGAAAGATAAATCCATCAACGAAAGCACCTCCCAAGCATTTAAGGAATATAACCATTCCTTAAATTCAGCCAAACGCCCCGAAGCGTAAATGCCTCCAATTAACGAACCAATGGAAGTTTGTAAGGGCGTTATAGAGCCTAAAAAATCAGTTGTTCAGGTCTACTTCCCCCACAGAGATATGAGCTGGGCGTACTATAACGATCAGTTTGACC
>CALABM010000195.1 GCA_937885815.1 uncultured Verrucomicrobiales bacterium
CCAACGAAAGCACAAAACCGGACATTCTTTCTACCAGCAAATCTGAAACAGACCCTTTTTTATTCTTCCCCACATTTTAAGCTTGCAAACAGTCGACAAAGTAGTGTATCATGGCGGCGGTTACGCTGCTTCGTTTCACCACAGCCCCCATTATCTCCAAATCACGCTCGCACTAAGAAAGATAAATCATATGAAACTGCATCTCCCCGTTGGTCTGTTTTTTGCACTAATGGCCACTCTGCTCCCGCAGGGCTACGCTGAAATTAGCGTTAACAATGGCACTTATAGCTGGCAGAATGAACTCAGCATAAGCTATACGAACAACACTGGTCAAGTTATTTCAGTAACCAATGGAGAGGTTGCTAATTTCAAGAACAATGGCACAATCGAATTTTTATGGAATACTCATAAGACCAATGGTAGTGCCATTTATTTGTATAATGGTAGTGCGCTGACAATGACCCAAAACGACTCCATATCGTTTGAATACAACTCTATCAGTCACACCAGTACAGCGAATATACTCGGGCGAGGAGGCGCAATCTACGGTTACGAATCTACCATTGACATAAACAATAATGGAACTGTTAACTTTATCAACAACTATGGCGGCTTAGAATACAATGTGAGTGGTGGTGTCATATTTACAACTGGCAACGCCAGCCGCGTTTCCCTCTCCGGCAATAATGAGCTTAACGTCCTCAGCAACTATGTAAAAAGTGAAACTACCGCTAATGCCGGCGCTATCTACGCCGCCGGCAATTTGCTCCTGAACAGCAACGGGGCGGTTGACTTCTCAGAGAACAAGGCAGAAGGCAGACAAGAGTCATCAGGTGGCGCGATATTTGCCAATACCTACTTTTCATTAATCAGAAATGCCTCAGTTGATTTTCACAATAATTGTGTTAAAGTAGAAGCATCAGCTGAAGATATAGCCGCAGGAAGCATTAATGGAGACGCATGGGGTGGAGCTATATTTGTTAACCAAAAATTTGATTTAAACAACACCATCGGGAATGTCACATTTGGTGATAATACGGTAGAAACCAATTACTCAAAAGCTCTTGGTGGTGCATTGTATAAAGCGAATGGCGGAGCAACGGTATCTATTGACCGCAATGCTGAGGTAATCTTCCAAAATAACGCTGCAACATCCACAGCTATTGAAGCGTATGCAGCAGGCGGTGCTATTTATTCAATGGCGGATGTTTCACTGAGCAATAACGCAGGTGTTACTTTCAATTCAAACTTGGCGAAGGCATCCGGTGAATCCAGCGAAGAAACCACCGCTTCAGGCGGCGCCATTTATGTAGAGGGTAATCTTCGCATAAGTGGTAATGGCTCACTTACCATTGAGGGCAATGCGGCTAATGCCGTTGCTACAGACTCTGCATATGCATTGGGCGGTGCGATTTTTAGTTTATGCGACCTTACAATAGAAGGGAATGTGTTGACAACCAACATCATCGGCAATCAGGCAGTAGCAACCTCTAACGCCTCGGCCTCAGCTGAAGGGGGTGCTGTAGGAGTGCTGAAAAACTTTAGTGTGAGTAGCAATCAGCATGTACAGTTCACAAACAACAAAGTAATTGCTGAAGCAAGTGATTCTGCTCAGGCCCGGGGCGGTGCTATACTTGCCGGGGGGGCCGTAATATCTAATAACACGGACGTAACCCTCCATGGAAACTCGGTAAACGCTTCAGACGGCACTAACGCGGAGGCATCCGGTGGCGCCATATACAGCAACACAGACGGCGTGACGTTTAGCAGCAATGCGGCTGTGGGCATCTTCAACAATTCGGCAGTCGCGTCCTCCACCGGAACTGCGATAGCTCAGGGTGGTGCCATTTACTCCGCAGCCGGCGACATCACCTTTGATGAAAACTCGGAACTCATTGTTGAAGGGAACTATAGTGAATCTTCCGCTTCTGCACTGGGCGGTGCAATTGCGGCCGGCGATAATGTTAATATCACCCTGAATAATAATGAGTACGTGTTTTTTACCCAAAACTATGCTCAGGGTTCTAACTCAACTTACGGCGGCGCCATCTATGCGTCCTCCGGTGAGATTGCGTTAAGTGGTAATGCTTACGTAGAATTCGAGGACAACCGCGCAATAAGTTCTTCCGGCCCCGAAGCAACGACCGCCCGAGGCGGCGCGATTTATGCAGGTGGAGCACTGTCCCTCATTAATAATGTCTGCCTTGGCTTCAGCGAGAACACTGCCACCTATGGCGGTGCGATTTATGCTTACGATGTCGATATTAGTGGAAATATCAGAACCTCATTCCATGAAAATTCCGCCACCTATGGCGGTGCGATTTATGCGACATCTGATCTTACCACTATTATTGGAAATTCCAGCATCACATTCAGTGAAAATAGCGTATCTTGCGATAAAGGATCCTCCGCTGGAGCCGGTGCAATCCATGCACAAAATCTATTCCTCCTCGACAATAGCGAGCTTGTTTTCGAAAGGAATAGCGCAAGCTCTACTTCAGGCAATGCCTGTGCTGGAGCAATTTATTCGTTCTCTTATTTGGAAATCGGTAGTAACCGCGACATCTCGTTCAACGGGAATTCCGCGACCTCCTCGAAATACTCCTACGGCGGTGCAATCTATGCTGAAAGCGACAGCTCCATCGTAGATAATAGCGTAGTCACATTCAACGAGAATACCAGTTCCGCTCAATATGACAGCTGGGGTGGTGCTATCTATGCATATCAGCTGGACATCAGAGCTAACAAAACCGTCACGTTCATCGATAATGCCAGTTCCTCATTGGATTCTGGCTCCGGCAACGGCGGCGCCATCTATGCAAGCCAAGATTTAACCATCAACCTCAACGCCGACGTCACGTTCAGTGGCAACAATAGCACCTCTATCAATGGCGATTCTATGGGCGGCGCCATCTATGCCGCGGACATTCTGACCATCATCGACAATCAGAACGTCTCGTTCAACGAGAACCTTGTCTCATCCGACCGATATGGCAGCGGTGGTGCTATCTATGCACGCGGGACTATGAATCTCAATGATAACGACATCGTCACGTTCAGTGGAAATTCCGCTAATAACTCCGGTGGTGCTATCTATGCGGACGGGTCTTTGAACATCAGCGGCAACAACGACGTCACGTTCAGTGGAAATTCCACGCAAGACTCCGGTGGTGCTATCTATGCAAGTTATCTGGACATCAGCTACAATGGTTCAGTCCACTTTAGCGGAAACTCCTCTCTGGATGGCGGCGCTATTTATGCTGACTATGGTTTGGGTATTAGAGGTAATAGCAATATTACGTTCAGTAACAACACCTCTAATGGCATCGGTGGCGCCATTGTTGGCTATGCGTCAGACAGTTGGGCAATCGAAGATAATGAAGTCGTCACGTTCAACAACAACACATCTAACTACTATGGCGGCGCTATTTATGCTGGCTGTGCTTTGATAGTTAGCGGCAATGGCTCTATCGAGTTCATAGAAAACGCCTCTAATGACAGCGGTGGTGCTATCTATGCACGCGGGAACGCCTCTGCCATCAGTAATAATGACACCGTCATCTTCCTTAAAAACACCTCCTCAGAGGGCGGCGCTATTTTTTCAGGTCGTGCTTTGACTATCAGCGGGAATAGTTATATCACGTTCGCTGAAAACTCCGCCGATGACGGTGGCGGCGCCATCTTTATGTATAGTGCTTTGACTATCAGCAATAATAATTACATTACGTTCAGCAAGAACGCGGCGAACATAGGCGGTGCTATCTGTGCCTATGGTGACTTGCTCATTGAAGGCAATGATAGTATTTTATTTGAAAAGAACTATGAAGAGAAATCCGGTAATTATCGCCTGCGCAGTATTTATGGAAACGACGGGATGAAGCTTGCTGCCAAGACCGGCGGTGATATTACCTTCTATGATTCCGTAGAGGTCAGGAGGGATTCATACTTCAACAGCAATTACACGGATGCTGATGGCAATACTCAAAGCGCCGGTGGCGACATTATCTTCAGCGGCGAGTATGCTGAGCAGCATCTGAATGAAATTCTGGCAGAAAACAATGAAGGACGTACAGCCACGGCGGACGAAATCCTGAATTCTCAGACCAGTACGCTCCAAGGAAACGTTTACCTGAGCGGTGGTAACTTGAAGGTAGTAGATGGAGCTGTGCTTAATGTCGGCGGAACTACCGTTAAGGTGGAGGACGGAAGCAACGCCACTTTGGAAATCAACAATGCCGAGCTTGTGGCCACGAACGCTAAGATTGAGGTAGGCGAATCCGCCACACTGCAACTGAGCAACGGAGCCTCCATTACCGCTGATGAAATCACCATTGAAGCCGGCGCCGTTTTGTCGCTCGTGGATGTCGCCACGGCGGAGATAAGCGAACCGAGCGTAGCAGTATTCTCCATGAGCGCTAGCAGGGCAGCTCTGGCTGAGGAATATGGCTTATCCATCTACAATGTCATAAATGCAGACTTGACCTTCGAGGCCGGCTCTACCCTTATGACGGACGGAAGCGGCATCAACATGACAGAAGGCTCTATTCTGACGTTCAAGGCAACCGAAGGCGGAGAGAAGATTCACCTTGTATTCACCCTGGGCACCGAATATAACGAGGACGGACTGATGCTGCTGTTCTCAAATGCCGACATCGTGAAGTTCCTCAAAGATGGTAACGAGTTAAGTACAACTTCAACCATATTGGCAAGTGAGTTCTTCACCGGTGATTACATAACGGAGACCACCACAATCGTCTACAATAACGAAACCGGCGACCTCTACTTACACCAAGACAACGTCCCCGAGCCCACCACGGCCACGCTGAGTCTGCTGGCGCTCGCGGCCCTCGCAGCACGCCGCCGTCGCAAGTAAAGCTTAATTTTCACAGCTAAAAATCACACCATTGCTCGTTTCCGGGCAATGGTGTTTTTCTTTTCCGGTAACAGGAATGATGCCTAAGCTATGAGATTGTAAGTAAAGGGGGGGGCTCGAAAGGTAAAACTAACAGCACAAATCCCGCCTCAGAACCAGATGTTGCAGGGAGAACTCCCCCTAAAGCGCAACTTTGGCAAAGCGCATGCGTTCATTGTTATTGAAAATGAATTAAACACACAGTCGTCCAGATTACGCCCCTATTTATTTTTGTTTGATTGCCATATTTTAAGCTTGCCAACAAACGACATGTTGGTGTATTCTAACAGCAGTTACGCTGCTTTGTTTTCACCACAGGCACCCGTTATCTCCAAGTCACGTTCGCACAAAAAATAAATCACATGAAACTGCATCTCCCCGTTAGTCTGTTTTTTGCACTAATGGCCACCCTGCTCCCACAGGGCTACGCCGAAGCTGTCGCAGATTCCCCCAATAATGGCGCAATCGAATTATACGACACCGCCGGAAATGTCACGTATAGTGGCTACTGGATATCAAGCACTGACGGAAACGCTCTTGGTGGAGCATTGTATGAAGGGAATGACAATTCAACGGTCTCTATTGATAGCAATGCCGAGGTTGAGTTCTCTAATAATGGTGTAACATCTTCTGCTATTGAGGCGTTTGTAGCAGGCGGTGCAATTGCTGCGGGCGATAATGTTAACATCACCCTGAATAATAATGAGAACGTGTTTTTTACCCAAAACTATGCTCAGGGTTCCAACTCAACTTACGGCGGCGCCATCTATGCGTCCTCCGGTGAGATTGCGTTAAGTGGTAATGCTTACGTAGAATTCGAGGACAACCGCGCAATAAGTTCTTCCGGCCCCGAAGCAACGACCGCCCGAGGCGGCGCGATTTATGCAGGTGGAGCACTGTCCCTCATTAATAATGTCTGCCTTGGCTTCAGCGAGAACACTGCCACCTATGGCGGTGCGATTTATGCTTACGATGTCGATATTAGTGGAAATATCAGAACCTCATTCCATGAAAATTCCGCCACCTATGGCGGTGCGATTTATGCGACATCTGATCTTACCACTATTATTGGAAATTCCAGCATCACATTCAGTGAAAATAGCGTATCTTGCGATAAAGGATCCTCCGCTGGAGCCGGTGCAATCCATGCACAAAATCTATTCCTCCTCGACAATAGCGAGCTTGTTTTCGAAAGGAATAGCGCAAGCTCTACTTCAGGCAATGCCTGTGCTGGAGCAATTTATTCGTTCTCTTATTTGGAAATCGGTAGTAACCGCGACATCTCGTTCAACGGGAATTCCGCGACCTCCTCGAAATACTCCTACGGCGGTGCAATCTATGCTGAAAGCGACAGCTCCATCGTAGATAATAGCGTAGTCACATTCAACGAGAATACCAGTTCCGCTCAATATGACAGCTGGGGTGGTGCTATCTATGCATATCAGCTGGACATCAGAGCTAACAAAACCGTCACGTTCATCGATAATGCCAGTTCCTCATTGGATTCTGGCTCCGGCAACGGCGGCGCCATCTATGCAAGCCAAGATTTAACCATCAACCTCAACGCCGACGTCACGTTCAGTGGCAACAATAGCACCTCTATCAATGGCGATTCTATGGGCGGCGCCATCTATGCCGCGGACATTCTGACCATCATCGACAATCAGAACGTCTCGTTCAACGAGAACCTTGTCTCATCCGACCGATATGGCAGCGGTGGTGCTATCTATGCACGCGGGACTATGAATCTCAATGATAACGACATCGTCACGTTCAGTGGAAATTCCGCTAATAACTCCGGTGGTGCTATCTATGCGGACGGGTCTTTGAACATCAGCGGCAACAACGACGTCACGTTCAGTGGAAATTCCACGCAAGACTCCGGTGGTGCTATCTATGCAAGTTATCTGGACATCAGCTACAATGGTTCAGTCCACTTTAGCGGAAACTCCTCTCTGGATGGCGGCGCTATTTATGCTGACTATGGTTTGGGTATTAGAGGTAATAGCAATATTACGTTCAGTAACAACACCTCTAATGGCATCGGTGGCGCCATTGTTGGCTATGCGTCAGACAGTTGGGCAATCGAAGATAATGAAGTCGTCACGTTCAACAACAACACATCTAACTACTATGGCGGCGCTATTTATGCTGGCTGTGCTTTGATAGTTAGCGGCAATGGCTCTATCGAGTTCATAGAAAACGCCTCTAATGACAGCGGTGGTGCTATCTATGCACGCGGGAACGCCTCTGCCATCAGTAATAATGACACCGTCATCTTCCTTAAAAACACCTCCTCAGAGGGCGGCGCTATTTTTTCAGGTCGTGCTTTGACTATCAGCGGGAATAGTTATATCACGTTCGCTGAAAACTCCGCCGATGACGGTGGCGGCGCCATCTTTATGTATAGTGCTTTGACTATCAGCAATAATAATTACATTACGTTCAGCAAGAACGCGGCGAACATAGGCGGTGCTATCTGTGCCTATGGTGACTTGCTCATTGAAGGCAATGATAGTATTTTATTTGAAAAGAACTATGAAGAGAAATCCGGTAATTATCGCCTGCGCAGTATTTATGGAAACGACGGGATGAAGCTTGCTGCCAAGACCGGCGGTGATATTACCTTCTATGATTCCGTAGAGGTCAGGAGGGATTCATACTTCAACAGCAATTACACGGATGCTGATGGCAATACTCAAAGCGCCGGTGGCGACATTATCTTCAGCGGCGAGTATGCTGAGCAGCATCTGAATGAAATTCTGGCAGAAAACAATGAAGGACGTACAGCCACGGCGGACGAAATCCTGAATTCTCAGACCAGTACGCTCCAAGGAAACGTTTACCTGAGCGGTGGTAACTTGAAGGTAGTAGATGGAGCTGTGCTTAATGTCGGCGGAACTACCGTTAAGGTGGAGGACGGAAGCAACGCCACTTTGGAAATCAACAATGCCGAGCTTGTGGCCACGAACGCTAAGATTGAGGTAGGCGAATCCGCCACACTGCAACTGAGCAACGGAGCCTCCATTACCGCTGATGAAATCACCATTGAAGCCGGCGCCGTTTTGTCGCTCGTGGATGTCGCCACGGCGGAGATAAGCGAACCGAGCGTAGCAGTATTCTCCATGAGCGCTAGCAGGGCAGCTCTGGCTGAGGAATATGGCTTATCCATCTACAATGTCATAAATGCAGACTTGACCTTCGAGGCCGGCTCTACCCTTATGACGGACGGAAGCGGCATCAACATGACAGAAGGCTCTATTCTGACGTTCAAGGCAACCGAAGGCGGAGAGAAGATTCACCTTGTATTCACCCTGGGCACCGAATATAACGAGGACGGACTGATGCTGCTGTTCTCAAATGCCGACATCGTGAAGTTCCTCAAAGATGGTAACGAGTTAAGTACAACTTCAACCATATTGGCAAGTGAGTTCTTCACCGGTGATTACATAACGGAGACCACCACAATCGTCTACAATAACGAAACCGGCGACCTCTACTTACACCAAGACAACGTCCCCGAGCCCACCACGGCCACGCTGAGTCTGCTGGCGCTCGCGGCCCTCGCAGCACGCCGCCGTCGCAAGTAAAGCTTAATTTTCACAGCTAAAAATCACACCATTGCTCGTTTCCGGGCAATGGTGTTTTTCTTTTCCGGTAACAGGAATGATGCTAAATGAATAAAATCCCATCCTCTGGCCTTGCAGAAAAGGGGGAGTATCGCTATAATGCCCGAAACAGAGAAAGATATACTTTTATATGCCCGGTTTTTACCTCAGTGATCCGAATAAGGATTTTACCCACCCTGAAAGTCAGGAGCTGCTGCGCAACATCATCGCGAAGCAAGGCGTGGGGCTCACGAGGTATGAGCTGTGCTGCGTATTTAACGGCCACTTGCCTGCCGGTACGCCCGCGGAGTGTTGCGCGTATCTGCGCCCACTTTATCAGCTGTTCCGCACCCCTCAGGATGATTATGCACGGCAGTTGTGGGAAGACATCATATGGATATGGCTGGAGCGAGAGCGTAAGGAGCTAATCGCCCTGAACCAGCACGAACGCATCATTGACGAGCTGCGGCGCATCGTGCATGATACACTCATCCCTTCCCCTTGGCGGCCTGAATGTGGGGCCGGGGTGCTGTTCACCCGTGCTCACATGCTCATGGCATGGATGGCCTCTACCTGGGGACAGCACGAGACAGAGGATATTCTCAACACCTTATGCAGCGGCAATGAGGCCGGGCAAATCATCCTTCTCATTCTGTTTATTGAAACGAAGTCCTCTAGCCCCTACTCTCCCTTGGGTACCTCAGCGCCTTCCGGGGCATTTGCGGCTTTTGTGGAACGCTTTGAAAAACACTTTCATGAAAGCAGCGCCCTGTATGATGCCTTCTTCCGACTGACGGATTTACCCATGCCGGCAAATGACGCCTCCGGCAGCACTTTGGAATTAAAAAGTTTACAGGAAGAATGCAGTTGGTATTTATGATTCCATGAGGCTGCCCTTTCTACACGCCGGCAAGCATCAGCCGAAAGGATTGAACATCATCATGAAGCAACTCCCCGCACAGGCAGCTCTAGTATAAAAAAATCTCTCTTTCCGCATTTTTTTGCTGCGCATTCGCGGGCGATATGTGTTAATATGAGTGAGGAGACAATATGGCGCTATTCTTTTACAGATTCAACGTTGCTTTTTTCGTACTATGGGTAGTATGGTGCGCGTATAGGGGAATACTGTGCAGCCAGACATCCATCCCGGATGTTCTTGCCCCCGTGAATTACAGCGACGCGTATCCGACCTTGGGCTTCCATTTGCTGGTTTTTCCCTTTGTAGCGCCCATTGTCAGCATTCTTGTTTCCGCGGGCTGCCTGCATACCAAAGCCGGCCACAAATGGTGGAACGCGTTTATCATCGTCTTCTCCATTGTGACCATGCTATTCAGAGCGCTGATTAACGGATCTTTACCCTTTTGGTTTTAACCTGTTCTCTCCCTGCCCTCGTTAAAACTTTATTAAAGCCTCTCTGACCTCTGGGGTGAATCTCTCCATTTGTTGAAGTATATTTTGCCCCCGCCGAATAGCCCCGACAATTGTATTCTTATCTCCTCCACGCTCTAAAATGAGTTTCACCAACTCCACATCCCCTATGCAAGCGGCGAGCCAAAGAGGCGTAGAACTGTTACCGTGGGATTGAAAACAGTCGTTCACTGCATTATTTTTATTTTCGGAGATAAGTGAAACGGCGATACCCCTCGCGCGCTCACGTGTGTTACCGTGAATAAGGGTATGTTCAAAAGGATCTTCAGGGTCAGGATATCTCGGGTTTATATGCATGTTATATAAATCCAGCATAGCACACATGATAGGGCTGATATAGGATTCCCTGTTATTTGCACGGGCGGCACCTTCCGCCGGAATAAAAGAGCCAAAACAATCTTCCGGCACATAGCATAAATACCCTTGCTTTTCCACATATTGTGGCGTGGCGTCACTAGCAAAGCCAGCCGTTGTAATGGCCACCATGAGCCCAAATATAGCGAAGTTCTTTTTCATACCAGATGAATAGAGTCGGTTAAACCTCCTTATGGATTGTATCAGCCACACTCCTTATTGTAAAGCCCTTTCCATCAGCAAAAAATATTGGTGATAACAGAACGGCCCAATGCCATACGTGTACCAAAGATTTGGGAAACGCGTATTTACGATTTTTGATTTACGAATTACGAATTAAGGAATTGCGCTTTTTCCGGCATCTGGGCACAGATTTTTGCCCGGAAGCGGAGGTAGAACTGTTTGGCTCAATTCTCCGCTGCAAGGACGGGGTCTTCACAATCCCGGATGATATCCCAGCTGATAAACAAGGATTGCTAAAAGCCGTTCTGTGTTTCAGCTTGCGGCATCCCAAGTGGAGAGAGAAAGAGTTGGTGCGGGCTGCGCTCATATGGTGGGCAAACCTCCTCCTTCTGATACCGGCGGTCGGTGCAGTACGTATAGCGCACTTTGGTTGATTCACCCTTTCCTGAACTGCCAGCCGCGCGGAGTAATCCGACCAGGTGTCATAAATCAGCAAAAATTCCCTCTTTTTAGCCAAGTTTACACATCCGGGCTTGCTTTTATAAACGGAATATGCCATAATCGCCACACTTGCACATTCCATCATGAAACGTTCTCTGTTCCTCGCATATTTCTGTCTTGCCGCCTCAACCGCCACTGCAGCCATAGGGGATAGCATTACCCCCTCGGGTAAAGTGATTTACCATGTTGACGGCATAAAAATGTCAACAACTTACGGGACAAGCAGTTGGAACTATGCCTCAGTTGTTCAAGCGGAATCCACTCGCCTGTACGACAGCAACAAAGGCGGCCCTTGGACCGGCAGCTACTATGATGGCACAGAGTACGACAGCCTTATGTGCTGGACGCACGTTGCCACTAATTCCATTCAATACTGGCAGGACGTGTACGGCGTCTTCTACAAAGACACCGGCAACATGAACGCCACCGGCTCCGGTAGCGCTCGCGAGCTGCCCAACGGGTACATGGGCCAAGAATACAACATTTACGAAGGCGGCTCATACGTAGACGTCAACAATGCCCGTGAGCTCCATATCGCCGAGAGTTTCTACAACAGCTGGAAAAATACGGGCGGTTCATTTGGTGATGCCGCCGACTGGTTCTTCAAGGCGGACTCCACCACAAATCCTTGGGACGCCAATGGCCAGTGGACCTACGCCCAGCCGCACCCCAGCAAAGATTATGATGCCTCCTTCTCCTGCGGCACCCCCGGCGGGTACTATTCCGAATACTTTGGAAACGGCAATTCTGACCGGGATGCTTTCGTAACCATCAACGCCGCAAGCCAAACATCTGCGGACAATTCCACCTTTGCTTATAACGACCGAGAAGCCCTCAAGCAGGCTCTTCTTGCCGGCCTCGGTTTCACCAAACAGGAAAACGGCTCCTACGTCCAGACGCAGGAGGGCATGGTGGCTGCACTCAGCCTCAGCGGACACGTGCTTAATTGCTATGGCTTCACGACAGATGCAAATGGCAACCTGAACACCGTGCTGATTGCTGATGGCGATAACGGAACGACACGACTGCAGGAATTGCTTATCAGGGAGGTAAGCGGCAAATTGGTTCTGTACAAAACCAATAGCGCTGCTTATATCAAATCCTCCACTTACATCGATGGCGTCTCCTACATTAACACCCCGGAGGTGCTCCGGAACATGCTGCAGGAATACCGCAGCTTGGATGAAGCCGCCGTGTGGAATGGCCAAGGCACCAACGGCGTCTGGGAAACTCAGGTGGATGTAGTCGACAGCAACATTGCGGACGCGACGACCGGCTGGGACGTGCTGGTGGACGGCGACAACATTGACGAACAGCATCACGACTACTACCACGGCTACGCGCTGGAAGGCCGCAAAGTTCGCTTTGATGACCATGCGGATGCTGACAACCGCCGGGTTACCATCAACGGCACCGTGAGCACCCCTGAAATCGAAATTGCAGCTGAAGGCTATGAGTTCGTGAAAGGCACAGATGGCGCCATTGCCGCCGGGGCGGACTTAGTGGTTCGCAGCGGTGCCAGCCTGCACAGCGGCGTGGCGCTGGATTTGGATAACCTCTCTCTGGAGCTCGGAGCAACCCTGAGCTTGGAAGAAGCTGCGGACGGCATCAAAGTATCCGGTGAATTCCGAGTAGAACAAAACGACATGGCCACGTTCTCCATGCGCAGCACTCCCCTGACCGCTGTCAGCATTGATGCGGATTTGGATTTGACCGCTGCCACCGTCATTGCCCTGGACGCCGAGGTGGATATGAACGGCCACACACTTCTGCTCAATCAGGATACCACTCTCACCCTCAATTTGGATGCTGACAACGGCGTGTCCATCCCCTTCTTCACGAACGTGGGTGCGCTCGAAATCGTAGGAATCGGTCAAATTGAAACCGGTACAGACCTCACAGAAGTACTCAACCTCACCTTTGCCGGCGACCTCCCCCCCAGCGATACCTACCAGCTCATCTACACTCAAAACGGTTCACTCGCCCTGATTGTTCCCGAGCCGACCACGGCGACTCTGAGCCTCGTTGCTCTGGCTGCTCTCGCTATGCGTCGTAGACGCAAGTAAGGCCAGAGTGGGCGTATCAGCGAGAAGCCCCTCGTTGTAGAAAATAACCCCTCTACAAGTTTCGCAATAAATCCCCCCGTGGTTAACTCAACCACGGGGGGATTCCATTTCTGCGTGCCCATTGCTAGAGCCTTGCATTCGTAAATCATCTATGCCGCATGTGCGGAACCGCGTTGGTCTGAGACTGCCTCCCCCTGTCTAACAAGCTAGCGGCAGAGAACGCGCCAAAAATACGTACTGCATTGAAATAACACACATAAAAAAGCAAAAATGCCACAAAAGAAGCTTGCCTACCCCCCTCAAGTGTGATATGATGGCCGCGTTAGCAATTTAGCCAATTTTTCTTTTTTTCAGCAATCTACAGACTGCGCAACATAACAACTATTCACCTTCAAAACATATGAAATTCCATCTGCCTCTGGGGTTTTTAAAAGCGCTGATGGCCGTGGTATGCGTACCCGGCACGACTATAGCCGCTGATGCTATTCAGAATACATATACGCAGCAATCACTTTATAACTACTACAGTGTAACAGCGGTAAGAAGTTATACTTTGACCGCCACTAAAGACCCGGTTACTCTTTACTGGGATTCCACTTCCGGTGAGTCTGCTGTGTGGGATACAGTCTCAACGGTGACGTGGGTGACGAGGATAAACGAGAGCGAGGAGGAAACCGCCTATGAGGCAGGCGCTGAGGTAGAGTTCGGTGAAGGGACAGGCCTGAACAAGTCCGTGCAGATTACCTCTGAGGGAGTATCCGCTTCCGTGGTCAAGATTACCGGCAACGGTTATCAGTTCAGCGGTGGCAACATGGTAGTGACAGAAAACCTGAGCACAGAGCAATCAGCAAAGATTGACAGCGTACTGGTGATGGGCTCCTCCTCTACCCCCTTGAAGATTCAGGTAGATGAGGGCAAACAACTGACGGCTTCCATCCTCGAGACATCTTTCTCCGACACTCATGAACAACAAGCCTATGAACAAGGCTCCTTCGAGAAAACCGGAGCCGGCACGCTGAGCATCACGGATGCCATGCGTGGAGCCATTACCGGCGTAACTGTTAAAGAAGGTAAGCTTGAGCTTGCCACCGGTGTTTCAATGAACGTGGGTGCCAATGAAATCAAGGGCGGCACGCTTGAGAACGTAGAGATGCTGATTACGGGTGAAATTGATCGCGCGGTTTCCGGTGACGTTGCGACAGCGCATAATATCATAAAATCTGCGGATGGCGATAATGCCGCCGTGCTGACGGATGTGACACTTCATGCCGGCACTTCCACGGAATATGCCACCCTGCAGAATGTTTCCTTTGCCGGAAATAGCATCCTGCGCGGCTATATCACCTTTGAAGAGACTCAGCGCCAGCGTGATATGAGTGTGGCCGCCGGCGGAACCCTGACGGTGGATAACGTATGTTTCGATTTGCACGGCCTTGCAAGTGGTGATAAGGTTCTCATTGTCAACAATGCCGTGGACAACACCACCGGTACCCTGACCGGTTGGGATACGGCAAAATTCGTTTACAGCGGAATTACGGTGAACAGCGCAGCTGTGAATTCCTCTGTGGCCGGCATGGTAACCCTTAACGATAAGCACAATGGCAACCTGTACTGGATCGGTACAGAAGATGATAAGTGGAACGCCGATTCCACGAACTGGAGCACGGTAGAAGGCGGCGACGGCAATAATGTCTTTACCGCTCTTTCCAATGTATACTTCGGAGCCAATGAGTACGTGACCAACCACAACATTGCCGTTGCGAAGGACTTAGTGGTGATGAATTTCAACCTCACCGGCGGCAACTACAGCTTCAGCGGCGGTCGTATTGCCACGCTGGGAAACGCGGCTATCAACACCGGCGCAGACAAGGTGGTGACGTTCAATAACCAGCTCGTCGTTCAGGGGAGCATGGAAACTTCCGGCACGGGAACTCTGGAACTGCACGGTGCAACCACTGTAGTGAAGAATTTGACCCTTGGCACCAACAACATCATTATTGGTGGTGATGTGAGCGTGCTTGGTGGTGATGTGAGCGAGCTCAGTGGTGATGTGAGCGAGCTCGGTAAATTTACCGTGATCTCCGGTTCTGATAAGAACGCCGGCAGTCTGTACATCAACGGCAATGTAACAGCTCAGGAGATTAGCATCTCCGTAAGTGCCGGTGAAGAGGTTGGCAACTCCTATAACGATGCCCTCGTGAACGTGACCGGCAATCTTTCTGTTGGGGACTCCGGTAAAATCACCATCGGCGGTACAGCTGAGCAGCATTACCTCGGTGTGGTACAAGCCAAAGATTTGACGGTGAACACGCAGGCGCATGATGTGTATTTTGATAATCTGCAAGTGGAAAGCCTGACGGTAGCAGAGGGTTCCCATGTGCATGTGCGGGCCTCCTCCGCCGCATCCACGCTCTCCACCTCCTCATTCCCCACGATTAATCTGTCCGGCACTCTGGCGCTGGATGCCCAGGGCGTAACCTATGACCGCGGCTACAATGTATATGTGGAAAATGATGCTGCATCTCTCTTCTTCGGCCCCGGCTGCACCATTGATAACATGAAGATCATCGGTAAGCAGAATGGTTCCGACTACACGAATGTGGGCATCGAGGTGCAGTCCCGCTCCGCCACGGTGACGAAGATGAGCGATTTGGGGAACCTGACGGTTGAGCTTGGCTCTCTGACAGCGAAGAATGCTAGCGGCGCCGTACATGGTGAGTTGATTCTGGATAACGGCAAGCTGAAACTCGCTGAGGGGTCAGATGATATTATGGCCTCCGGTTCCGGCGCGGTTCGTCTGATGAATGGCGGCCGCCTTGATATCGGCACAACCACCCAGACCTTCTCTGCCAATAATGAGGTATTCCTCTCCGGCGCTTCCTCCATTACGGGGGATGCTGAAGACTCCGGCTTGCGGCTTGGTAACGACCTCCGCGTGAACTATGAGGATGCCGGCAACAGCATTGACGCTAAGATGACAGTGGAGCAGAATGTAACCCTGAACTCTACTGCCGCCGGCAGCTCTCTGGAAATATCCGGCCTCATCACCGGCAGCGGAGTGCTTAATCTTACCGGGCCGGGCACTGTGGCGCTTTCCGGCGCAAATTCCGACTTTAAGGGTCAGGTGACAGTGCAGCAAGGCTCTACCCTGACCTTGCAGAGCACAGATGCGCTGGTGAAGGCCGATGTGACCATAAATGACGGAGCCACCCTGTCCCTGAATACTCCCGGCACTGCCAATGTCAACACGCTTACGTTGATTAACGGTTCATCCCTTGCCATTTCCTCCATTGTCGGTACGGATGAGTTCTCTGACCAGCATGCCGTGCTGAACGCCGAGAAGGGTGTTACCCTTGCAGACAATAATGTAGAGCTGAATGTTATCTTCGCCGATAAGCTGAAGACGATGACCACCTACAACATCATGACCGGGGTGACCTCCATCGACGGCCTCAGCTTCAACGTGCAGCACAACGGTGCCTCGCTGGATGCCTCCCAGTACAAGATTGCCTTGGATCCCAACACCCACTTGCTTTACATGCAGACCATGATGGGTAACGTGTGGGAGGGCGAAAGTTCCTCTAGTTATGGCACATGGTCCAAAACTAATACCGATGGCAACTGGAGCAATAAATCCAATTATAACGAGAACGCGGAATACAATGATGCCATTTTCGGAGATTTGGATGGTGGCTGCAGCAACGTATACATAGAAGGAACTGTCGCCCCCGGGGACGTGTATTTTGTTGCTGATGGTACAGACTATACCCTCAGCTCTACGGGAGGTAAGCTGGCGGCCGGCACCGATCTTCACCAAAGAGGTGAGTCTAATGTCATATTGAGACTGTATGACAACGTGAGCGCTGCGGATGCTTTGGGCGATGTGAATATTAAGTCCGGCTCCATAAAGCTGGAAGACCATCTGGCCGTAGCCGGAGACATCAACATTGCTGCAGAAGGCACATTGGTACTAAGTGACTATGGCACCTATGATGCCAATTGGAAGCCAATTCCTGTAGAGCTGAGAATAGCGCCCCATGCAGATGGCACCTTCAATTACACGATATCCAACGTTAAGTTCATCAACGACACATCGGAAGTGACGTTCGGAGAGACGACGTTCAGCGGTGTAACTATAGATGCAGATGGTGTAAGAGGCACCAAACAAACTCCGGGCTATGTGACCAGAGCCCAAATTACCGGTAATACCAACTTAGAGCACCTCAACATATTGGACTCTGACATCAAGGGGGGAACGCTGTCTAACGTTACCCTGAGTTCCGACGATGCGAATTCCGACAAAATGAAAGGTTATTACCGCCTGCAAGATGTAACAATAGGTGAAAATGTAGTGATAGCAGAAAACGCATGCTACTCATTAGTGGAAGACATCACGTTTAAAGACGCTCTTACCAACAAAGGTGTAATCACTATTACTAACATCAATGCAGAAATCGGCCAAATTGATTACACTTTCACCGTAAACGAGAACGGTAAGTCCGCATACACCTACGAATTCATTGAAATGGTGGGCAAAGGGCGTTTTGACGAGTACAGCTACAAAACGTTTGAAACGCGCCAAGTACTTATCAACGGCATCAACTTGGCTACCGGCTTAGCTACCGACATCGACTTGGCTACCGGCTTAGCTACCGGCATCGGTGCAGAGTTCATCGATAACGAGGACGGTTCTTTCACCCTCAGTGTAGGTAAAATACTTGCCTATGATGAGAACGGGAATATCGCTGAAGTAGACGGCACCGTGGGCATGCCGCAGTGGGATGAGCGCTGGGGCAAGCAAGACAAGGCTCCCGGTATCTCCCGCCGATATTACGGGACGAATGAGAACGCCAATTTTGTAATGGCTTCCGGAGCGGACGACAACGCCCGCTATTACATGTACGATTCCATTGTCAACTCAACCAACGCCGACAAAGTCAACAACGGCAAAGCCATCGTGGTGACTCTGTCCTCTATCGCCACCGGTAAGGTGGCGTCTGCCGGCACTTGGGGCTCGAGTGCTTCGGATCACGAAGTGTGGATATATGACCGTTCCGGTTTCGAGACTGTTATCGGTGGTCAGAATGATTGGGTAGACGCTCCCCAATCCGCAGCCACGCATATACTGGTGAATGTCGATCCGTTGCAACACAACGTCGCAAAGAATATCATAGGTGGTTCATACCGAATGGATCAAAATGCAGAAAGTTTTGTGACCGTGCAGAACGGCAATATCAACCTGTTGGTAGGTGGTTCCAGCGAATGGGGGAAATCACAGGCGGGTACGGCGCATGTGTTTATAGATGGAGGCACCATCGGTGAAATTTTTGCGGCAGGGTATGATACAAACCTCACCGGCACTCAGATAGTGGATGGGCGCAAGCGTGCTGTAGAAATGGTGCTTACCGGCGGTACTCTGGGTAACTTGCAGGATAACGGCACCAAACGAGTATTCGGTGGTGGGCATGGATATACAATAAAAGGCGATATTTACATCCGTATGGAAGGTAACGCCAACGTGACTACCCAGCTTGTGGGTGGCTCCAATGGCGGTACGGTAGAGGGTGATATCGTGTTGGATCTCATCAGTGGTGCAGCCAACAGAGTGGATGCTGCAGGTTTGGGCTGGGAGGCTGGGGGGAATCAGATCTACAGCTACACAAACGGCAATGTGCTGGTGAATCTGTACAGCAGTTTCAATCTGGGCTCACTTGTTGAGGGCTCCGAGACTGAGTATAAGGGTGGTTCTTTGTATGGCGGTAAAGAAAACGGCACTTCATATGTTAAAGTGGGTGACGGATATACCAGCACACTGCACTTCGCTAGGGCCGGCTTGTATGATTTGGGCTGCATTGCAGACGATGGCTACACTGCCTCACAGGACTCCGTCAACGTGACCGGCTTTGACCGAATCACGATGGAAGAGGGAGCTCATGCAGTCGTTGCACTCGGGATGTTCGATAATAACATGGACACCAAAACCGCTCTCGAAATTAGAGGCAAAGGCATCATTGAAGTGATTGGCCATGGCGCGAACTTCGGCCGCGACATTCAGCTTCAGGACGACGCCACGCTCAAGATTTCCACCAGTGTAATCGGCCAGACCGGGGATGAAGATGACCACACCATCACTGTGAATACCGGCTCGACTATCGACTTCTCCGGTTTCCCGTTAGAGACTCAGTATCAGGAGGATTCTGACTATTCTGACTACGCAGGTCTGGGATTCAATGTGGTGATCAGCGGTGATGGCGCAAATGGTATGGGCGCTCTTTACAAGGGTAAGTATGACAACTCGCTTTACCCGAAGGATGAAGATGCCACCTCCACCATTGTTAACAGAATAGTGCTTCCGAATGTAGTACTCACCGGCAATGCCTCTGTAGGCGTTGTTGAGCAGGAGTACCTCTTCATGAACGCCAATAATCTGGGCCAAACCGAGCTGGATTTGAAGGGGCATACCCTCACCAAGCTGGGCGGCGGTGACTTCATTGCACGCTCAGTGACCATGACGGCCGGTACGATATTGGTGCAGCAGGGTGCCTTTGGCTCAGATCTGTCAGGCAATGGCGTTCACACGGATATGGTGCTGGCTGCCGGTGCAGAACTGAAACTGGACTCCACAAGCTTGGCCGCCGCAGGCACAACCCCCGGTCTGGAGCTCCGCTCTCTGAGCGGTTCCGGTACAGTGATTCTGAACGGCAGTACGCTTACTCTGAATACCGGAGACGACTCTAAATATTATGAAGAATACATGGATGAGGCCAAGGCCTATGACCAGTTCACGAGGACGACCGGCTTCGGCTATGCAGTATTCAGCGGCCTGATTAGTGACGGCGATGACAGTAGCAAGATTGCTAAAACAGGTGACGGCGTGCACTATATCTCCGGCAGCAGCAACACCTACACCGGTGGCACCCAGCTGCAGGGGGGACGCCTCTACCTGTTGGGCACCGGCGAGGCCTCAGAGTTCAGCAAGGGGATGTCCGAAGTAGCCTCCGGCGTGGCCGGCACAGGAGCGATTATATGGAGCAGCGCTGATGCAGAGCTTTATCTGGGCCATAATGCCCGTATCTACAACGCAGGTACAACCAACGTGCAAGGCGGTATCATGACCATCGGTGTGGAAGGTGCTCCCAATGGTGTGCTGGCAGACTACGTAGGCATTCATAGCAAGGACCTTGCCCCGGTGGTGATGGGAGGAGTAGAGTACGTGGAAATCGAAACTCATAACCTGAAGTCCATTGCCGTAAATGCACAGTATGCAGACGGCACGGAATATGTGGCCAATACGGATATTGACCGTAATAAGATGCTGCTGGTGAAGAAGAGCGACTGGGATACCGTGAAGAACACGGCAGTGACCGGCTTCTCCGATACCGGTTACAATGAGGCCATCTACTCCGGCGTTCTTGATGATTCCAACAACGTGGCTGCCAGTCTACACAAGGTAGGCGTGGGTACGCTGGTGCTGGATCAGAGCAACTCCTACACCGGCGGCACGGAAATTAAGGCCGGTACACTCCGTCTGCGCGGTTGGGGTACGCTGGGTGATGATAATGTGAAGGACAACGTCGTAGAGATGACTCAGACCGGTGCTACCCTCATGTTCACATATAACAGCGGTTATGGCGAAGATGAACCTACCGAGCTCGCGAATGATATCATCATCATTGGCACCGGTGATGCCCGCTGGGTGGGGAATGCAGCCACAGATGAAGATACCGCCGCTCTCATTTCTGCCGTGGGTCCTGCTGTAACCTTCACCCTCAGTGGCGATATTTCCGGCACAGGTAATGTACGCCACTCCGGTGAAGGCGTGCTAGTGCTCAGCGGTGATTCCTCCTACACGGGCGGTACGTACGTCTCCCGTGGTACGCTGGAGGTGCAGAGTGCTGCCGGTCTGGGCGCCACAGCAAGCGGTCAGGGCTCGGTAACGATTGAGCATGATGCCGACCTGAAAGTTACAGTGGAGGAAGGCTTCACTGCCGAATGCATGGTGACCACCCTTGCGGCGGATGCGAATAATATCCAAGGTGATGTCCTCATTAGAGGAACCGCGGATACCGAGCGAATTCTGCACATGGCCAGCAATGGTTACAATGCCCTTTCCACCACGCTGGAAGAAAATGGTACGCTGTTGATTAATGGGGTTAAAGTGACGGCGGCATCTGAACTGCTCACCGGCAATGGCCGAGTCGTAGTGTCTGATCTCTCAGGCTCCGGCTCTTCCGCCAAGTTTGCTTCCATGATTGATTACACCGGTGACTTCAGCGTGGAGGGTGATAATGCTTCCATCTCAGTGACGGCCGGCACCTTCAGCGACGGCAGCATTCACGTGGCCGGCAGAAACGCTTCCGTATCCACGGGCAGTGACATTTTCATCTCAGCTGGTAACTTCCTGCACCTGTACTCCACGGGCAATGCATCCCAAGACACATCCCAAGACACCGCCGCTAAGGTAATTACGGATGGCGCCGTAAGCATTGAGGCCGGTGCAATTTTCTACGTACGGAATCAGGAGACATGCGGTATTTATAACCTCAGCGAACTCGAGCAAAGCGCCAGCTACGCTATGCAGGAAACTGTGCAGATAAACCTTCAGAATGATAACCAGCTTGAAGAGCTCAATTATCTGCAGCTCGGCATCGGCGCAAGTGCTTATAACGGGCGTTTTGATGAAGACATCGCGGCAAATCTTCAGGCGGTCGGTGTTGTGCAGGCTAAGGGCGGGCTGACGCTCGCAGGTGGTTCCACCTATGAAACGACAAATGGTCACACTAACCTGATGGGTGCCTCTCTGACGCTCGATACCATGGAAAACAGCTTGCTGACCTTCAACACCACTTCGGACGTAAGCTACAATACCACTACCGGAGCCGCACAGCTGGTACTCTTCAGCGGCGTGAACAGCGTCTATTTCGTCCGTGATAACAAGATCATAAGCTCCGGTGAAGGTATCGTCTACACGCTGGCTAACCGTTATCTCACCGGCTGGGAACACATCGATGATAACACCCTGCTGGTGTTTGACTCCTACGCCAATGTGGTCTATCTGGAACAGCAGGTAGTGCCCGAGCCGACCACGGCGACCCTGAGCCTCGTTGCTCTGGCTGCCTTGGCTATGCGCCGTCGTAGACGCAAGTAAGCGTAATCATTACAAATCACACCAAGAAAACCGCGCCGGATTGATTTCCGGTGCGGTTTCTTGCTTTAAGTGAAATTGACGCGAGTTTTTTACTTGGTGCGGATTTCTGGGAACGTAACTCCAGTTGACAATCAGTTCATCTCCGGATATAATGAGGGCACCCCTAACGAAGCGCGGAAAACTTTACGTTAAGCGTCAAATAAGTTCTCACGCTGCAAAAATCGTCCCTTAAAACTCGTCTTTCTGTTTATGGATACAGATACTTTTAACCTGAACTCGCGTGACACGGCACGCATTACGCGCACCATATCAGCACAAGAAAATCTTGTTCTAGTGGTTAAACCTCGCGAAAAAATGGACGGCATCATGAAGTTCTTGCGGCTCAGTGCCGGAGTGGCATTAGTGGCTTGGTTATTATGGAAAGGAGCTGAAATAAATGGCGGCTGGCCTGTCCGGCTACTGTTATGGGGGATGGCCGTCATTCTCTTTAGTTCCCCATGGCTGCACAGGTGGAAGAAGCGCAATACCCTGTATATGCTCACTTCTAACCGCGCTATCGTGATAGAGCCCAGCTATATTGGCCAAGACAAAGTACAATTCTGGCCACTGCAGCCGAATCCTATTCAAAAGGTAAATCGGTATAAAGATGGTTTTGGCGATATTGTTCTGGGCTATGAAATGAGGTGGTCAATAGGCCGGATCTTTCAAACCCAAAGTGGCGGTTTAGCGGGAGATTTGTTCCGCCGCCGCAAGGTAAGCGTAGGCTTTCTGGACACGCCAAGGGTGGATGAAGTTTATTCGCAATTTGCCGCTTTGATAGCGCAAGGAAACGAGAGCGTGCTGCCCACGGAGCTGACTGGCTCAACATATACACCCCCGAATGTGCCGGAGTGTCCCCACCCTTCATACAGAAAGCCCAACGAATTCGGAGAGTGGTCAAATAATACACCAGACACCTCACTGCCCCAAGCATTAATAGGCTTTGGCACCGTACTTAGCATTTTCTCCGGCATCGCACTTGCGGTCGGGGCGGTCATTTTGCACTTTGAGCAGGAATTTGATGCAAACTGTGTTAAAACGCAAGCCACTGTAGTCAATGTCCGATACGCCATCGAAACACAGACCACTCAAACACGGCGCAGAGGCACAGGCGTGAATATTTCTCTGGATGAACGCGCCACAAGTCATACCACAACAACGTATTACCCGACCTTAAGTTTCGCCGATGCTTCCGGGCGGGCCTACTTACACGAAGCAGATGACGGTACTACAGACCCCACAGCCTACCACATAGGCCAGCAGCTTACGATTCGATATCTCCCCAATGACCCCACGGAGGTCAAAATGGGAGAAAAATCCTCATTGGGCGTAAAAGTGATGGCATTCGCTGCATTACCCCTGCTTATCTCCGTATGCATGCTGATTGCCGGCTTAGTGCAAAAACGGAAAGCTAAGACTTAAGCATTAGTCTGACTCATCGATTGGAGAGGAACAAGGAAGAAGAACAACAGCATTCACAGGGGCGACTTTTAAGCTTCACACCCCGTGGGCGAATATGATAGAATGCGTGGTGAGAAAAATACCATACACCATGAGCGAAATAGACAACAAAACGCTTCAGGAACTTAGCTCTGCTCTCTCCAGCTGCAGCTACGCACGTGTCAGCACCCTACTGAGTAACGGCCTCAGTCCCCTGACCCGCATCCCGTCGCATGCGGATGATTATCCCGGGCGCCCCGGAGAATACCTGAAGCGCACAAACCTGACTATGCTCCACTTTGCCGGGGCGTGGACGCTCAAGAAATCGCAAGTGAAACTCATCCGCCGCCTCTTGGATGGCGGGGCTGATATACACGCTACTGATGACCAAGGCTACACCCCGCTGCATGATGCCGCCGCAGATTTGCGTGGCAGCGCGTTCGCGGCCTTCAAACGCGGTTATGAAACCACACCGGAACAGGCTACAGAACCCGTGGCGATCATGCTGGCGGCCGGAGCGGATGTCAACGCCCGGACAGCCCTAGGCTTCACCCCCCTGCACATGGCGGCATTATATGCACCCACAGCCGTGGCAGACCTGCTGATTGCCCACGGCGCAGACCTTCACGCCACCGCGGCCGAGGGTGAAACAGCCCTCCATTTCGCCGCCATGGCCGGAAATACCGAGCTGGTGCGCAAGCTGCTGCAAGAAGGCTTAGATGTGAATGCCCGCGAGGCTGACGGCATGACTCCGCTAAGCCGAGCCACCTACTACACGGATTGCCCCGATATGCTCAACCTACTGGTTGATGCCGGGGCCGAGCTTTGCCCTCGCGTGGGAGAATACGAAACCACGCCTCTGCATTATGCCGCCATGGGCGGGCATGAGGGAAACCTGCGCGCCCTTCTAAAACTGGGGCTGGATGTCAACATGTGCACAAAAACGGGTGACACGCCCCTACTGCGCGCTATGATGTTCGGACACATGAACTGCGTTCAAACCTTGCTGACCGCTGGGGCCACCACTGAGATGAACAGTGACGGAGGGGCTCTTTTCTGCCGCTTGGCCCTTGATAGCGGAGAGAGCTCCACCATCGAACTGGCCCAAAAGCACGCCCCCGCCTTTGCCGAAGTTCAGCGCAAAAGAGCTCGAAAGCGCCGGAACCGCAGCAACCTCATAACATTAGGCTTGGCGATACTCTTTTACGCCCTGCTTCGCTGGCTGATGAACTGATAAAGGCTAAAGCTTTACATCATGAAAAAACTCCGATTATTTCTAATTCTGGCAGCTAGCTGTTCCCTTGCGATGATATCCTGTGAATCTCACGGAAAACGCCAATCCTGCAGAGTTTGTGGTGGTACCGGTAAAGATTACACTATCCGGTACCAACGCGCCAGCTCCTGTTACCATTCCGATTATTATTCCAACGAGAGTTGCCAGCACACATTAACAGGTGAATGCCGCACCTACACTTACTCACCCTGTAAGGGCTGTGGCGGCATTGGGTGGATATACACGGAACAGAGCGCCGCTTCCGATAACTAAAAGCCCCCAGACAGCCAGCAAGACCGAAAAAGCCCCATAAACAGATACGCGCGCAGAGGCGGCATCATGGTATGGAGTCTAAAAAAGTCCTTCCCTTAATCAAAACCAGATAACAGAATGATGATTTATTTGCTTCTCAATATCAGCTTTTGCCTGTTAGTCTCAGTGCTGACGTTTTCTTTTTTCAGAAAATATGCGCTATTGAGCATGAGTTTGCTGTATACCTGGCAATTCCCCATGATGTTCTTTTTTGCATTTAGCGTTTCGCTTTGTGATGCCCTGTTGTTGATCCATCTGCTAGTGATGCTGCTGTTACTCATTACTTGCGTGGTGCTGTTCTTCTTTAAGCAGCCAAATAAGCCATTGTCATTGATTCTGCTGTTATTACCCTTGCTTATTGTTTTTCTTATCAATGTAATGGGAGGGCATTTTATGATGAGTTAGGGTATTCATGTGTATACGAACAAAGAACTATCCGCGCAAAGGATTAAGCAGCAGCCCCTCAGCTTCTCGCCACCCAATCCCTCTGCCACACTTGAACAGGCGAGTGAGAATCGCTATAATCCCCACCACGGGTACGTTTAACCGCCATGAATTTTCGTTCGTTTTTGCTGCGGATTCGTCGGCAAGATGTGTTAATATAAATGTAAAGGAGATAAATAATGCAATTGTTAACAAAGAAAAATGCGTTGCTCGGTTTGCAAATACTCACGGTAGTTGGCATCCTTGTTGGCCTGGTTGCCGGATTGCTCATAGTTAACGAAATGACGGATGTTTATATGCTGGATGTTTTTTTGTATACCATGCAGCAGGAGGAACAATTTGAGGTGCTGCATAACGCGGTTGACGAATTGATTGACGATAGTATCGTCTACAGCATTATAGCAGCCTTTGCACTGGCAACCTCCCTTATCACAGGAGTAGCGGCCTTTATATTGACCTGTTTCATTAAAACTTATCCTAAACAGTCACCCAAAGAGATTTAATACTCATGCCCCAATTACGTAAAATCCTTACCACCTTAGCCCTCTGCCTTGCAGCAGTGGGGATGAGTTCGTGCCGTTTGGCTTTACATACGCTGCCGGATTACGTTGGAAAACAAGAATTCGAGCTTAGCAGTGTAGACAAACCTGAATACGAGGTTTACAGCTGTGAAGATGTGCTCTATGTGAAGCTGCCCGGGTACTATGTACGCCCGCGAGTGGCGGTGTTTGAAACGTATCATGTGAAAGATGGAGACTGGAAAAATGGATTGGGCTGGAGCCGTTCGTCCCGCCCTCTCAGACAGGAAACCACCCTGTATCTTCCCCTAACCCAAGAACTGGTCAGCATGTGGAATGCAACGAACGCGCAAAGGCATTTACAATTCGCGCGATATCTATCCGGAGTGCTGACTGAAGAACAGATAAAGGAAAAACAGGGTAGACTCATTGCCCATGGTCGTGTTAATGGAAATCTGGAGACGGCTATCTGCGAAGCTGCTACACAGAAGAACTATGCTCACTATGCCCTGAGGCCCATCGCCCTTCCGCTTGAGTTAGTGGATACAGTCTCAACTATCCCCCTGAGCACAGCTTCTGTAGCAACGGTTTTTGTTGTGGGTGTGCCAGCTGGATATATTGCTGCAAGCTGCAGCCAAATGCAAAAACAGGAGGCACCGCAGGTTGAACCTGCGCAGATGTCTTCTGTGATAGAGTAGGCAAAATGAGCCCCCAGAATCCGTCCTCCCCCAGGCCACACGCATTTTGCGGCAGGGCAACAAGGATGCAGGTTCTCGCAACAAAATCCCTTCCACACTTGTACAGAGGCGCGAGAACTGATATAATGCCGCGTAACAGATACACGCTTAATTATAACTATGGCAGACTATGCCCCGAAACTTGACCAAAGGGAATCCCTTACGCAAAGGGAGCGGCGCATCATCGACCGCACCTTGGGCATGGACGAGCAACTGCTGCTAGTTACGAGACCGGATCCCACTATCCTGAAAGCAGAGCGGCTCATTCATTTTGGGTTCGCCGCCCTCGTTCTGATCGTAAGTGAAGGTCATTTTTTCGTGCTTCCGTTTGTTTTCCTGCTCTGCGTTATTCCTTGGTTCAGAAAATGCTATAAACGGCGCACCCTCTACCTAGTTACCGACCGCCGCTGCCTCATCCTGACTCCCAGACTACTGCCGGGCATGGACTGCAAATCATACCCACTGGAGCCCAACCGCATCAAGGAGTACGAGATTTTCAGCGGAGGCGTAGGCAATATCGTCTTTGAGTACGACGATAGGTCCTGCCACGGCACCTGTGACTCCGACTCCAAGGAGGACCGCTACCCCTTGGGGTTCTTAGACCAGCCGCAATGCAAGCGTGTGGTCACCTTCATCCGTAAGCAGATAAAGAAGCGGCACCAGCTCGATCACCTGCCGCCCACAGCTCAGACCAAGGAGGAAGAAGGCTTCGCCAACACCGGCGGATTTGTCCCCTTTGCCGGGCTGATTCAGGACAGGATGCAGGAAATCAAGGTGGAAGAAGAACAGAATCGCGGGAATTGACATAATCTCCTCCCCCGTAACAGATACACGCTTAGTTAAACAAGCTTGAATTTGGAGGGAACGATATGGGTGAACGTGCACACATTTGAGATATTCCGCATTAACGACATTAATATTGGATTTTTTGCAAGAAGAATGAGGCGAACTACGCAGATTCATCCACATGCGGCGGCAAAAGTTCTACGTTTTTACTCCGGAGGGACAGAGTGAAAACCGGCGTTAGATTATAACACCTCTCGGGCCTCTCGGCGATACCCCCGGACAGGCCGCAAGCTTAAAACGCCCCGAAATTAGGCAAAAACGAATCTTGCTACACCCACACGGGATGGTGTAGAAGAAAAATGAGTTTTCTCAAATAAGCGTCAGTTTGGAGACTTTATTTTTGAGGATATTAGGCATGTTATATAAAAAGAGCAATAACATGTAAATTAGGCTTGACATCAGCATAGCACATGCTGTACACTGTGCCACGCGCATTTTGTCTCACTCCGGAGTCGTAGTAGGTGCATATTTCGGAATCTGAGAGGAAGCATGAGGCCGCTACACAAACGATGCTAATCATGACGTCAACGAAAAAAATCTTCAAAACACTTCTGCTGCTGGCAGGTTCCGGCACGGCTTTGGCCACACTGGAGGATGCACAGCAGGTAACCGCCGCCGCAGATGCGGCAGCCGCTGCGCTTGCGGAAGTTGTAGAGACGAACAAAGCTGTTGAGGATGGTGAGGTATTAGCCGCCAGGCAAACAGTTACCGCCAAAGACATAGATGAAGTACCGAACTTGGTAAAACCCAACAACAAGATTGAGATTCACGGTACGGGCTCCATCCAAATCGGTGATGAGAATACCACGGGCGTGCTCGAAATTACCAGAGCCTCGAAAGCCATTGAAAATACCTCCCCGTCTATCTCCCAAGCAAGCATAAGCGTGACGGCTGGTAATGGCGTGACTAATGTGCACGTTGGCCCTGTTGATACAAACGGCGCCGTTGCCTCCATAACTAACGTTCAGTTGAACCTGGAGGGGCTCAAGTCCGATGTTTTCTTTGTGGTGGATGACGCTACCATCTCCGCCTCACAGATTTACCAGACGAGTGGCTCGATTCATCTGGTTAATCATGCCGGCATGAGCCTCATTGAACCCTCTCACCTTCATAATTTAT
The DNA here is from genome assembly GCA_937885815.1 of uncultured Verrucomicrobiales bacterium. GTDB lineage: Bacteria > Verrucomicrobiota > Verrucomicrobiia > Verrucomicrobiales > Akkermansiaceae > Akkermansia. Next base: position 28,929 of record CALABM010000195.1, read on the forward strand.
ATGTGGATAGCACTTCCAGCTTCCACGCCAGTGCAGTTTCCACGGAGGTTCTAGTGGACGGCAGCAGCACCGTAGAGTTCGATCCCCGTGACACAGGCTCAAGTGTAGGCGTGGAGCAAAAGCCGCTTGTTGCTGGCCAGACGATTTCCTCCTATCAGCTGTATGGTCTTACTTTTGACACTGAAGCCGATTTGTCGCTGGATTTGAGCCATGTTTTCGTGTCGGATGAGTTCAAGGCTGACGAAGGCTACTTCTACATTCGCTTGTTCGGTGTACGCTGGATGCCGCTGGAGCAGGAAGGCGTGGAAGACATCACGGATATAGACTTTCTGGCCGACTGTTTCAAGTTATACAACTTCGGCACCGCCAATGGTGAAGATATTTCCGATCGTCTTGTCATAATGGGCGGATATTACGGAGACGCGACTCAGGGTCTGCAGCTGGCAGTACAGTTATTGCCGGAATCCGGGAATGTTCCGGAGCCGGCCACGGCTACGCTGAGTCTGCTGGCTCTGGCAGGCATGGCAGCCCGCCGCCGCCGCAAGTAAAACCATAGCGATTCTTCTTCAAAAGCCGCTGCTCTCCACGGAGCAGCGGCTTTTTCTTTTCCAGCTCCTGATATTCGTTAATCTACCCATAGTTATGCATGCTGGGGTGAGGCCTCGAAAAAGCCGCTTTTGGCACATGTGTCCCAAAGATTACAGAAAAAGGGCACCAAACGACATATAGTCAGCGTATTCTGCTTTCATTTCTGCGCAGGGGTATCACGACCTAGCCATCGGCAGTAAGCGTTCAGTTATCCAATATCCGGCGTTAGCCGCTAATCCTTAATTCGTAAATCAAAATTCGTAAATACGCGCGTCCCAAATCTTTGGGACACGTATGGGGATGACACTACTTCTCATCTTCTTGCTTGTCTTTTCTCGATGATTCTACATAATAAGGAACGTAGTTCATCAACAGCAATGAAACTCTCACGTTTATTGGCATTATTTATGGGGGCGGCCGCCGGCTTAGTCGGTGCTGCGGAGGCGGATTCTTCTGCATTTACCGGCACAGTGTGGGCTCAGGGAGTGAGCCAAGAGGGAGGTTGGTATGATGCCCAAAAAAATGATCCTTACAATGGTGATGCTGATGATTTGATGTGCTATGCTGCCTGCGCAGCCAACCAGATAGCGTGGTGGCAGAACAGCGCCTACGGCAAAAATCTGACGTCATCCGCGCCAAAGGAGCTCAATACCATTTGGCAGACGTATGTAAACAGTAATCAGGAGTGGAATGAGGGCGGTGACCCCGCATCGGCCATCAACTGGTGGCTTTCCGGTGTGTACGCCCCCTCTACGGCCGCGGAATGGGAGCGCTATTATGCCGAAAAGCTGAAGGAGGATTTGCCGCTCACGCTACCTGCTACGAATGGTTACTATTTCGATGAATACGGGCTGACAAGCGGAGACCTCTCAGACTTCATCTTTGATGCTTGGATTTATGGTGAATGGTCGAAGGATGGTACCGCCGAGATTGACTTTAAGAAATTATTTGAAAGCGGAGCCTGCATTTCGCTGGCCATTGCCTTCCCGGATACCGGCCTTGGGCATGCCATTACGCTGTGGGGAGTGGAGTATGACAACGGAGTGCTGACCAAATTGTGGCTGACGGACTCTGATGATTACTGGGCAGACGGCCCGAATCTTTACAGCGCCACAGTTGCTACGGAGGCAGATGGTAAAATATACATCACCGGTACGGAATATGATATCCCCGAAACCGAGGATACGCTGGGCTGGATGTACTTTGGTGAGGGGGCATACATCGACTCGGTCTATGCTATCAACGCACCTGTTTCTGCAAACTGGCAGCTGGTGCCCGAACCCACCACAGCTACACTTTCTTTGCTCGCCCTTGCCGGCTTGGCCGCACGCCGCCGTCGTTGGCGCTAATGGCGACTTTGACGATACAAGCGCAGGCGCAAGTAAGCCACTTGTAGGCGTATCAGCGAAAAGGCCTACCCGCCATAGCGGATAGAGCTGGACAAGGGCGACGGCGGAGCAATATATTTCTGTCTCACCCACTCCTTCTCAAAGCATTCCCTGAACTGGCAAAGCCGCAGAATTATGAGGATCGTGTAGGGGGCTTTCGCCCCCGGCTTCCTTCCCTCCCCACATTGCTGTGACGCAGTTACCCTTAGCTATTTGATTCTGCCCTGTCAGCGGCTCATTGGGGACTCC
>CALABM010000196.1 GCA_937885815.1 uncultured Verrucomicrobiales bacterium
TCCACTTGGGCTCACCTATAGTCTGGGTGAGGCGGATGGCGATGCGGCGGAGCTGCGGGGCGCGGGGGTCGAGGGTCTTGTACACGCGGTGGCCCATGCCGAAAATCTTCTCGCGGTTGGCGAGTTTCTCGTTTACGTAGGCTTCCACGTTCTCCTCGCTGCCGATTTCCTTCAGCATCTCGATAACGGCCTCGTTTGCACCACCATGCAGCGGGCCCTTCAGGGAGCCGATGGCGGAGGTGATGGCGGAGTACATATCAGAGAGTGTGCTGGCGGTCACACGGGCAGAGAACGTGCTGGCGTTCATGCCGTGGTCTGCGTGCAGAATGTAGGCCACGTCCAGAATATGTGCCTCACGGGGATCAGGCTCAGTGCCTTTCAGCAACCACAGGAAGTGGGCAGCCTCGTCCAAATCCGTACGGATGGGCGGCAGCTCCAGCCCTTGGCAGATGCGGTAGTAATAGGCTGCCATCACCGGAATCTTGGCGATGAGTGAAAGGCCGATTTCCTTCATCTGACTCGGGTCCTTTGTGCGGTCATCATACATGCCAAGCATGGAGACGGCCGTACGCAGCGCGCTCATGGGGCGGGCTGTTTTGGTGGCTGTCTTGAAGAAATCGAGAATGGGTTGCGGCAGTTCGCGGTCATTGCGCAGGCGTTGTTCCAAAGCCGCAAGTTCATCGCGGTTCGGAAGACGCTTGTTAAGAAGCAGGTAGACAATCTCTGTGTAACTGCAGAGGTCCACCAGGTCTTCAATCTCATAGCCGCAGTAGAGAAGGCGTCCCTCCTCACCGCGTACATCACTCAGCCCGGTCTCATTGGCTATTACGCCCTTAAGACCTTTGGCAAACAGGGGATGGTCAGATGTCTGCTGTTCTTTCATTCTTCGTTCGTAAGCTAAAATGCCGCTGCGGTACTCCCGCAGCGGCGGGTTAAATCTTTGTGCGGGGTAGTACCGCCCCGCTGCGGTTTCGGTATCAGAAGTTGTACCAGGCGTCCACCAGTTCACCGAAGGACTTGATTTCCACCTCCTCGCGAGCCTCGAGCCAGCTCTTCACAGCCTGACGCTGGGCCTCGGTGGTCTGGGTGGGGTCGGCGTCATAGGCTACCAAGCTGCAACCTTGCTCGGTGAGCAGGCCGTTGGTCTCCAAGCCGTTGGCGTCGATGCATTCGTCCACAAACTGGCGCAGAAATGCCTCACACTCAGGGCTTTCAACATCGCCCTTGTAGTCAAAGGTAAACTCAAAGCAGAGTTCGCGGAACTCGCCCACACGGTACTTTTTGCGGAGTCTCTTCTTCATGGTACGCTCAGTATATCAAAGCCCGTCGCCCTTGTCAATGCCAAATCTACAGCGCCTTTCAGCCAAAGATAATTTTGTATGTGAGCCTGAGTTGGAGGTGCTTTTGCCCAAGTAAAACAAAATGCCCCATTGCCATTTTTGTTGAAATTATCGTTGGCTTTCCGGTTCTACCGGTTGAGTGCCGTGAGCGCGGGAAGTGGAGGCGTTTTCGTGTTGCGCAGGCTGTTGCTGTTGACCGCCTTTGCTGATGTAGGCGAACGGGTGGAAGATGGCACTTACGGGCAGTAGTACAAATCCGGATGCTATCCAAGCGGTGTTCAGGGTAAGAGATACACCCATATCCAGTACTTGCAAGGGGGCTTGTGCAATGCTGCGCCATGTGCTCGGCGTGCCGGGGATGTCACTGAAGGTGTGACGCTCTAAAATGCAAGAGCGGGCTTGTGGGGGAGTTTGGCTTCGCGTGGCGCGACGGAAGTCGAACTCCTCTGCCGGTATCGGTTCGGAACCTGTGGTTAGCAGGTAACGGCGTGCGGGAATGGCGGGGTCGATGGTGAAGTCCTCCTGCATTTCTTCGGCTGTTAATGGTCTGGCATAGAGGGCTTCAAAACCTTCATCGCTTTGGCGCAGGATGGGGCGGTTGGGGCGTGCATATTGTACGGTGACCTCTGTGTATGTGCGGCCATCAAGTGTCCAGTAGGCGGTTGGGGTGAAGAAGTTTTGTGCTCGTTTGGGGAAGGTGCCGTTGATGAGCGCCACGCGCTTGTCGGGCGGGTCGAGCAGTTCTGCGGTATTGCAGCTGAAGTAGGGGATGCCGCAGCTGCTCAAAAGAGTAGCCGCGGCCAGTGTGCAGGGAAGTAGGACGCGTTTCATGTTGTTGTGAATCAAAGGGCTGCGCGGTACACGGCTTCAGCCGCAGCGGCATTCAGCGGGCGCACGCCGGGCAAGCTGTCGGTTCCTAAGCGAGCACCATAGGTGGACACGGCAGCTTGCGCCATGGCTGCATAATCCGCATCGGCTGGCAGTCCTAGCTCATCCATGGTCTGCGGCAGGCCTAGGCTGCGGTACCATGCACGCAGGCGGCGGATGCCTTCTGTGACCACGTGCTCCGTATCACGGGAGGGGGTGACACCCATCACATTTGTGGCCCACTGGGCAAAGATGCCCGGGTTTGCTCTCCATACGGCGTCAAAGTACGCCGGAACGATGACAGCCAGCCCGGCACCATGCGGTACATCATAGACGGCGCTTAGCTCGTGCTCCAGCCCGTGGCAGGCCCAGCTTTGCTCGCGGCCAATGCCCAGCAGGTCGTTGTGCGCGAGGGTACCGGCGAGGGCCAGCTGCCCCCAGGCGTGTTCGTTCTGTGGCTCGCGGCGCAGGGTGTCTGCCTGCTGCATGATGGTGCGCATGGCTCCTTCTGCCAGAGCGTCTGAGAGTTCTGTGCCTTGGGTATTCGTGAAGTAGCGCTCGAAGATGTGGCAGAGCATGTCACAGGCGCCGTAAGCCATTTGTTCCGGCGGAAGGGTGAGGAAAAGCTCCGGGCTCACGATGCTGAGGGCGGGGCGCAGGCGTTCATCCCGGAAGCCGAGCTTGCGGGCGCTTTCTTCGTGGGTGAGCACGGTGTTTGGGCTGTTTTCGCTACCGGCGGCGGGTAGGGTAAGAATGGTGGCCACGGGCAGGGGGGCGTTTACTTGCTGCTCTTCGCGGGTGTACAGTTTCCAGATGTCGCCGGGGTGCGGTACACCGGCGGCTATGGCTTTTGCGGAGTCAATGACGCTGCCGCCGCCCAGAGCCCAGGCGCCCAGAGTCAGGACGGAAGCTTCGACGTCGGACTTGCCGATC
>CALABM010000197.1 GCA_937885815.1 uncultured Verrucomicrobiales bacterium
TGAGGAGATTTTATCCTCCGTCAAAATCCCTCGCCATCGCTTACAGTACTCGCTCTTGCTGGAAGATTTTTTCCGCTACGCCCGATGCCACGGCTGGATGGATAAAAGCAAGTAATTGTTTATAACATATTCATCGGTATCATTTCTGACTACCTCCTGTTTTGCGGGAGGTAGAGCAACCTCTTTTATATTAATAGCATGAATAGCTGACGAATATTTTTGAGGCAATGCAAAAGCGTCCCCAAAATGGATTGACATCAGAGGGTATAAATGATATAAGTAAAACGTACGCCACACTCACACAAGAGGGGGAGGACTTAAATTGCCTTCCTAAGAGGCGATAGAATGGCGACAGTTTAGCAAAAAACGGAGTAGAATACAGAAATGAACGAGAAGCATCGAATCCTCTTCCTTGTAGGGGCAACAATGAACAACATAATTATATTATTCTCTCTATTATTCGTTAATGTTTTTGCAACTGAACAAGAATGCACATCGTTATTACAAGACAAGTTAGATTCTGCTATGCAGGAGAACTCAGGAGCTTTTTCTGGATTAGAAAACGAGGACACTATAGCAGCACGACAAATCGGTGTTATAAAAGGTGGGGATATTCCACAGAACTGCATTTTTAGCAAATTAAGGAGATATCAGTACAAACAAGATGCATTATACGCTATTCTGGCTGTCACGAATATATCTGACAGAGAGGTGTGTGTTTGGGCAGCGAATCCTCCCTTTCATTACGTTGTATGGCATGATTATAGGCCCACTATCGACTTACTTCCTCAGGAAACGATTTGCTTTTTTATAGAAATAGACCATGCTTCTCCAGTTGCGCGATTGCGATATTATGTTGGAGAGATAAATATACCTTTAAATATAAATGCGCCCTATGTGATGTGGGATACGGTGCAATCTCCATCGCAAGATAACATCTCTTTAACAATTGTTCAAAAGGAGAAGTTACGCTATTCTAACGCTTTTGGGGATTATGTCATTTTACAGGCTAGCATAGCGTCTCGATGTAACTTACCAGTAGAAATTCAGCTTGTTCCCAATAGCAGTTCCGCTTATTCATGGTATTCAATACTAAATACAAACGAACCTTATCCAGATTTTGCTTTAAGAGATCATTTTCATGTAGGACTGACGCACAAAAACGACAGTTTTGTCTTATTGCCCTGCGAAAATATAGTGTCAGAAAACTTTCTTCTCAATGAAATTGATTTGTCTGGAGGGAGAGAATTCATTATGGACATAGAGAGAAAAAAACTAAATGGTAAGAGAATCAGAGCTAGATTAGACCAATATGAAGTATTTTCTCCCCCTTTATTGATAGATTAATTTTCGACTCAGCATCAGAAAAAATAGAGGCATAGCAGCATTTTTAAATATCACATTGTGGTAAATATAATAAAATATCTAACCACAGGGATGATGTTAGACATCCCTGTGGTGCCATTAATGTGAATTGATTATGGCATATTTATATATAGACGTCTGTACATCATTTCTACTTCCTCTTCTTCTGAATATAGGGGAACATCAGGATACACATTGCTATGATTATGCGGAGCAGCATCGCCCGCGTCATATTTCTGATAGGTAGCATTAAATATTCGGTTGTATTCTTCTTTTAGAGCATCAATGATATAGCTTTTATTTTCTTCGCATTCATGCAATCCAATATTTCCCTGATTAGAACCTTTAGCCTTTATAACATCAATCAGAGTTTTGCTTTTGAATCCGGCATTTATGTCTCGAACATGATCCAGCTCGTCATCGTAAACAGAACTCAATGGAAGAGTACGGAGTTTATTTCTTGTTCGAACTAGAATATAAGTACCGACATTCTCAATATAGTGTCTATAGAGTATATTAATAACTATTAGAACGCGAATATTTATACTAATTTTCTTTGCACAGTATTTTCCTTCTGCATTCTGTTGGCATTCAATTGATATGCTTTCTTTATTAGCGTATGCTGTTGTTATTGCAAATGCGTACCCTTCGTCATCATTAAATTCACGATTATAATAACTTTCACCTCCGGAAATGAAAATATTATCGTGGTATTCAGATGGGATACGTATATCTCGTGATTGAATTAAGGTTGATGGATGAACGATGACCTCAACATCAAGCGTACCTAAATAGTCAATTTTATGTGTGGAATTTTGACAAAAGCTGTAGATATAATTGTCTAAATACTTATCTCTACCTATCCATCTCCCATCCAACGCATTATAACACCTCCAATTATAATACACCAGCCCTATTTCGCTGTCCCATACCTCACTACTCCACTGGATGGGTTGGGTAAGAGAGCCAGAGGCCGTTACAGAGCCGAAGGGAGTGTAGGTATAGGTGGTAGAGATGGTTCCGGAGGAGGAGTAGAGCTCGCAGATGTTCTTGGTGAGATCCCATCCATATGTGTACCAAGTACCGTTAATACGGATGGCCAGAGGACGGGTGGCGACGGGCTGGGTGGGATCCCAGGTAACGAGCCACATCACCGGGTGGTGACTACGAGTGAGGTCGAGGCAGGCGATTTGCAGATATCCACGGTAGATGTAACGCTGGTGGAGCGTTACTGAACCATTGACTGTGATTTTCTTAAAGGTGCGGCGACCCATGGAATCATACTGACATTCAACCACGGTGTTGCTCTCGCTGTTGGCGAAGGTGACAGGACGATTTTCAGCGTTGTAAACGGCGCTCCAAATACCGGTATCGGTCTTGATAAGCGTCTGATTGCCGTCGGCATCGAACTGCGGTTCGAAAGCTGCGGCGCCGTTCTCAGAGATTGCGGTGTACTGGTTGAGTGCGTTGGCATCGTACATCGTTGCCTTACCATCCTCCAGTGAAAATTGCCTGTTACCGATGTTATCATAGGCGTATTCGTAGTCACCGCCATTGACAGTAGCAGAGGTTAGCTCAGAGCGGGTGTTGTGAGCGAAGGTGTCGTTCACGACGCTGCCCTGTCGAGCGGTATTGCGGGCGGTGGGGCGTCCGAGGATATCGTATGAGTACTCACGCTGCGCTACAAGGGTGCTGCCACGATGGTAAGCCATACCGGTGAGCAGGTCGCGGGTTGCCTCGTAGGTTTGCGTGAGCGTCATGTTGTTCGGCTTGGTGAGCTTATGCAGCAGGTTGGTGCCGCCGAGGTACTCATAACTGAACTGCTTAACCTCGCCGCTGTGGGTGAATCCGGCGCTACTTATGCGTCCGTCCGTACCGTAGCCGGTGGTGACGGTGTGCTGCACGGAGCCGTTCTTGCTGTAGACGAAGCCCTTAGAGCGCCCGAAGCTGTCGCGCTGCTCGGTGATGAGGTGAGTATCGCCATCTACCACAAGGCTGTCGCTCTCGCGCTCTCCGTAGCTATTGTAGCCAAAGGTGCGAGCTCCCGCATCATCCACGAGCTGAGTCATCTGGCCGAGATGGTTGTAGCTGAAGCTTCGGTCTGAGGTAACGGCGGTGCCATCTACTATGGTGCAGGTTGTACCCAAGTGCAGGCCACGAGTATGCTCATAGCTGTGTGTCTTTACATTGCCTCGGGCATCGGTTTCCGTAGCAAGACGGTTGTAAGCATCGTACGTTTTCACCACGGATGTGCTGTCGGCGTAAGTCTTGGACATCTCAAGACCGGTCAGGACATGGAAAGCCCAAGTGGTTTCATCGTAGTCGCTGCGCTCGCTCGGGTCGGTGGTGATTAGCTCACCATCAGCGCGGAAGGTGCGGAGAGTGGTCATATTGTCCATGTCGTCGTAACCGAAGCATGCGGGCTGCAGGGCTGTACCCCACTCGGCAAGCTTGCGGCCTCGATGGTCGTACTTGTAGCAGGCCGTGTTACCCATGGCGTCCGTCACCACGGCGGGCTGATTGTGATTAGCATCGTAAGTCGTGGTTGTTGTCGCATTGGCGGCATCCGTCACGCTAATGGTTCGCCCGGCGAGGTCTGAGTGAATGGTTGTGGCG
>CALABM010000198.1 GCA_937885815.1 uncultured Verrucomicrobiales bacterium
TGTTCGAGGACGATCTCGTTCACTCCTTTGTAGTAAAGGAGGGCAGATATATCACCGTGAAGGCGTTGAAGCCCATATATGATGAGGCCGGCGACTTCAAGGGCTACGAGACCAACGACAAGGGTGAAACGGTATATAAGACCATTACCTATGAATTCAGTACGAACATTCAGGTAGAGGATATAAACCGCAAGGCTCTTGAAATGTATGAGAGCGGTAGCACCAATCTTAAGGAGTATGACTACGAGCCCACCCCTCAAACGCCTTGGTACGTTCTGTATCTTCCTTATATAATCACTGCGGTCGTTATTATCGCGCTTTGGATTTTCCTTATGAGACAGGCGTCGGGAGCTGCCGGCGGAGGAAAGATAGGTAGCTTCTCTAAGTCTAAGGCTAAGGTCGTAGTAGGAGATAAGAACGCCGTCAAGTTTGCCGACGTTGCAGGCGCAGACGAGGAAAAGGCAGAGCTCGAGGAGGTAGTCGAGTTCCTTAAGGATCCCGAAAAGTTTGTAAAGCTCGGTGCGAGAATACCGCGCGGCGTGCTTCTCGTAGGCCCTCCCGGTACGGGTAAGACCCTGCTGGCACGCGCCATTGCAGCCTGCCCCATCCCCGTGGTCTCCGCCGTGGGGCATGAGACGGATTTCACCATTGCCGACTTCGTGGCAGACTTGCGCGCGCCCACACCCACCGCCGCCATTGAACTAACCACACCGGATGGTCCGGCTCTCCGGCACCGCCTTCAGCAGCTGAGCAATACCCTGCAGCACAGCCTCAGCCGCGCTCTGCAGACAGCCCGCCTGCGCCTGCGCCTCATCACGCAGGGCCCGCTCGGCACACCTCTGCTCACGCTGGCACCTTTCGCCCAGCAGCTGGACGATTTGGAAAACTGCCTGTATACCGCCACTGCCGAGAAAACCACCGCCGCTCGTTCCCGGCTGGAAGTGCTTTCGGCCCAAATCTCCACCAGCACCCTCCGGGCACGGCTCTCCGCTGCGCATACCACCCTCACTGCAGCGCAGCAGCACATCACAAACTCAGCAGCCACCCGCCTCTCCACCGCGCAAGCAGCCCTGCAGGTATACAGCGCACGGCTGGATGCCGCAAGCCCGCAAAAGGCACTGGAACGGGGCTTCGCTCTCGTCCACACGCCTTCCGGCCGCCTTGCGCGCAGCACAGCCGAGCTTCCTCCCGGCAGCACGGCCACCCTTCAGCTGGCTGACGGCAGCGTACAAATTCAAAGCATACAGCCTTCTCACAGCTAAGCCTGCTTCCCAAGTTTACTCCCCATTACCATGAAGAGAGATTATAAACTTCCCTCCTTAGACCTTCCGGATGCTACGCCTGCTATGAGCTTATGCAATCTGGTACAAGATAAGCTCTTTTCCGAAAGAGCAGCTTTCATTCCGCTGGCATTGGGGTATCTCAATCCAAGCACACCGTACTTTTATCATTTAGGCAGGCAAGGGCATCTCGTCATTTCATCAGATAAGCAAGAGGAAAAGCACTCGGCGCTCCACAGTGCCCTACTCTCTCTGCTCTGCAGTTATTCGCCCGATGAATTAATCCTTCTTCTTGCCGGCCCGGCAGACTCTGAGCTGCACTTCTACCAGCGTCTCCCACACCTCGTCTGCCCGATAACCGACAAAGCCTCACAGCTTCTGCGCTGGGTAACCCATGAGATTGAGCGGCGGCATGAACTTTTCGCCTCCCGAAAGGTAAAAAATATTTCGGATTTCAATGCCACGGCAGCAGAAGATGAAAAGCTCCCGCTCATTATCACCGTCATTGATGAGCACCCCGACCTCTCAAAAGCAGCGGCCCCGGAGCTCACAGAGACGCTCAAACGCCTCGCAAGCGCGGAACAATCACTGGGACAAGCCGGTGTCTACACCATCATCAGCACCAATTCCTGCCGGAGCCACCAGTTATTCAAATCTCTGGGAGTAGCGTGCATTCTCAAATGCGCCCACGATGAAAAGCAAGACGAGAACCGCGCCCTACTGCTTACCATCAAGGCAAGCCCCGGCCACGCTACTGCACTGCATTTACCCCGAGTCTCCCGAGCAGACATCACCGCCACAGTGGAACACTGTGCAGCACAAGTACCGGAGGAAGAGCTCATTTCACCGCCGGAACCGGAGCCTACCCTCCTGAGCGCAGATGATGAAAAGCTCTATGAAAAGTGTGTAAACCTCGTGCGCAGTAAGCAAAAAGCCAGTACAGCCATGCTGCAAAGGCACTTATCCATAGGCTATGGACGCGCCGCCAAAATGATGGATGTAATGGAGGAGCGAGGAATCATCGCTCCGGCAACGGAAGCCCCCTCTTCTTGCCGGGCTGTACTCCCACCTGCCAAATAATCATACTCACCACACCAGCAACAGCCGCCTTGTCACCCCATTTTCATACAGCTCTGGCTCCGATGCAGGACGTAACGGACCTTGCCTTCATGCGCACACTGGCACGCATAGGCTCGCTGCCGGATTTATTCGTGACGGCATACTTCCGCAGCACTCCCACCACCTGCGCCATTGCAGAGGCAAATCTTCGCTGCATTCAAGAGAATGAAACCGGCGTCCCCATTCTGGCACAGCTGGCCGGCAGTGAATCCACACCGCTCATGCGGGATGCCGAGCGGCTGCTCCAGCTGCCCGTGGCCGGCATTAACCTGAACGCCGGCTGCCCCTCCCCGCTGGTAAACCGCCATGGTGCCGGAGCGGGGCTGCTACGGAATCTTACAGCGCTGCGGGATTGCCTGCAAGGGCTGCGCCGCGTGGTACCGGAAGGAAAGTTCAGCGTGAAGTGCCGCACCGGCTGGGCAGATGCCGCGGAATTCCCTGCCATTCTCAGCGAAATTTCAGCCGTCACTCCGGATATGGTCATGGTGCACGGGCGTACCCGTAAGGCCCTATATGCAGCAGGCAGCGTAGATACCGCGCCCGTGCGAATGGCTGTAGAACACCTGAACTGCCCCGTACTGGGCAATGGTGACATCTGCACAGTAACTCAGGCCCAAGAGTGGATGAACAGCACCAGCCCCGCCGGTATCATGATTGGCAGAGGTGCCGTCAGAAATCCCTACATCTTCCGCAGCCTGCGTGGTGGAGCTCCGCCCTCCGCTGAGGAAATGCGCTTTTACTTCCAAGTGCTCATTGAAGAAACAAACCGCATCTTACATACAAAAAGAACTCCTGCTGGCCACTGCAACCGCATGAAAAAATATCTCGCTTTTTGTTATGAGGATTTCACCCCCGAACAAGAACACGCCCTGCGCCGCTGCACGGACATCTCTGATATGCAACGAATACTCTCCGGAGCAGGCGCCCCGCTGACTTAAATTTACTTAAAAAAACTTGACAATCGTCATATTTGTGTGCATAAAGAAGCGTAAGCACACGCAGACAATGCCGGAACTACGGTAATATATACTGATGAAGAAAAAACTATTCATAACCATTTCAACCGCAATCGTCCTGAGCTCATGCTCCACTCAGAACGATCTGGCAGCCATGGCCACGGGCGGCTATGCTTTCCGCCCCGAACGCATTAAGATTGACCCCCTCACTGCAGTGGCTCACGGCCATTGGGACCGCCCCGCCGGTCTAGAAGGCGAGCACCTGATTGTCATCGACACGCGACTTCAGCAAGCCAAATACTACATCGCGAACCAGTACGTGGGCAGCAGCACCATCTCTTCCGGGCGCGCCGGCCACGGCACCCCCGCCGGTACCTTCCGAATCCTCAGCAAGGATGAAGATCACAAATCATCCACATACGGCAGCGTGGTGGACGCTCAGGGTAACACCCTCATTGCAGACTACACCGCCGGACAGCCCATGCCCGAAGGCGGCATTTACCAAGGCGCGCCCATGAACTTCGGCATGCAGATTACCAATAACGGCATCTGGATGCATGAAGGATATGTTACTTCCGCTCCGGAAAGCCATGGCTGCATTCGACTTCCTCGCGAAATGGCACGCATCTTCTTTGAAAACACCCCCGTAGGAACTCAGGTTATTATTAAATAAAACCCGTCACTCAACCTCTCACACGTATGAACACCATCGGAAAAACTCTCACTTGCTTGGCAGGGCTCATTGCACTGGGGCTTTTCAGCTCATGCAGCCAGCAAACGCAAGCTCCCGTAGCCCCGGTTGTCCCCCCGAAACCGGATAACTACGAGATTTTCGTACGCTCGCACCCGAATTACCCGAAAATCATGGATATTTACCGGAATCCGGAGTTGATGAGCCAAGCTTCACCGCAAAGCCCGATTTACATATGCCTCTCCGAGCAACGTGGCCGATTGTATGTCAACGGCCGTGTGGCAGCGGACTGGCCAGTCTCCACAGGCACCTCTGACCACCCCACCCCCACAGGCTCATTCCGCGTGCTCGAGAAGAAGCGTGAGTACAGCTCTCGCACATGGGGCCGTATGCTGGACGCAAATGGGCGCTGTGTGGACGCCAATGCCCATTCCGTCAATACTCCGGTGCCCGAAGGCGGCCGGTTCGTGGGCTCTCCCATGCCCAACTGGCAGCGCCTTACCGGTAACGGCATCGGCATGCACACCGGCAAAGTACGTGCCGGCCGCAGGCTTTCTCATGGCTGCATCCGCACCCCCAATCGCATGGCAAGAGAGCTTTTCGACATCACCGCCACTGGCCGCACCCGTGTGACAGTGTGTGATGAGCGCGAAAGCTGCTATCCCACCTTCGTGGGGGCTGGCCCCCTCACAAAAGAAGAAACTCTTCCCCCGGCTCCAGCCCCCGTGCAGACACCTACTATTTCCGCTGGACAGCTGCAGCCCACCCCCGAGGCTCAGCAGCCCGCTCCCACAGCCCCCGCTGTTTCCGCAGACCAGCAGCAGCCCACTCCCGAGGCTCAACAAGCGGCTCCTAGCGTTCCTACAGAGCAGCAGCAGCCCACTCCCGCGGCTCAGCAGCAACCGGCTCCCGCAGCAGAATAAAAGGAGATTCAAAAGCATTTAACACACGCAGTTCCTGAGTCAGGAGCTGCGTTTTTTTGCGCTTGCCAACAGATTTTTTACATGGTATACTGACGGCTCACCTGTTTTAAGAGATATGAACGCAATTCCTAACGTACTTGCAGGGCGCTATGCCTCCGATGCCATGAAGGCCATCTGGTCCGCTGAGGGCCGAATCGTACTCGAGCGTGAGTTCTGGATCGCCGTCATGAAAGCGCAGAAAGACCTTGGGCTGGACATTCCTCAGGAGGCCATTGATGCCTACGAGAGCGTGAAAGGCAGCGTGAATATCGAATCCATCAACAACCGCGAGCGCATCACCCGCCATGACGTGAAAGCCCGCATTGAGGAGTTCTGCGATCTCGCCGGCCACCAGCACATCCACAAGGGCATGACCAGCCGTGACCTCACGGAAAATGTGGAGCAGCTGCAGATTTGGCGCGGCATGCAGATAATCCGTGATAAGGCAGTGGCTGTGCTGGACCGCATGAGCAAGCATGCCGCCGCATGGCGCGATGTAGTATTCGCCGCCCGCACACACAATGTAGCCGCACAGGCCAGCACCATGGGCAAGCGCGTAGCCATGTTCGGCGAGGAACTCGTACACTGGGCTTGGGCTTGGGTGAGCATGATGGAGCGTTACCGAGTGCGTGGCCTGAAAGGCGCCGTTGGCACCCAGTTGGACCAGCTCTCACTCTTCGCCAAGAACCCTGAGACCGTTCGCGAGCTGGAAAGCCGCATCTGCGCCCACCTCGGCATCTCCACCAAGTGGATGAACGTGGGCCA
The DNA here is from genome assembly GCA_937885815.1 of uncultured Verrucomicrobiales bacterium. Taxonomy (GTDB): domain Bacteria; phylum Verrucomicrobiota; class Verrucomicrobiia; order Verrucomicrobiales; family Akkermansiaceae; genus Akkermansia. The sequence continues at coordinate 5,774 of CALABM010000198.1, forward strand.
GGTATACCCCCGCTCTCTCGACTTCGAAATCATCTCCGGCCTTGTGGGGCTTTCCTGCGCCCCCAGCAGCTTCTGCAAAACATGGCGTCTCATGGTAGGCCACGAGCTCTGCACGGAAGGATTCGCCAAGGGCCAGACCGGCTCCAGCGCCATGCCCCACAAGCAGAACCCCCGCTCCTGCGAGCGCATAAACGGCTTCCATGCCATTCTGAAAGGCCATCTGAGCATGATTGGCGGCATCGTGGGTGACCAGTGGAACGAGGGTGACGTATCCTGCTCCGTGGTACGCCGCTGCGTGCTGCCGGATGCCTTCATGGCAGCTGACGGCCTGTTTGAAACCTTCCTGACCGTGATGGATCAGATGGACATCTACCGCCCTGTCATCACTACCGAGCTGAACCGCTACCTGCCCTTCCTCATGACCACCACCATCATGATGGCCGCCGTGAAGCGTGGCGTGGGCCGTGAAGAGGCTCACGAAGTCATCAAAGAGCATGCCGTTGCCGTGTCCGACGACCTGCGCAAGGGCAGCATCGCCACGAATGACCTGCTGGACCGCTTGGGTGCTGATGGCCGCCTGAAGCTTACCCGCGAGGAAATTCAGGAGATTTATGATGCCAACGCCGGCGACACCGGCATGGCCGCAGACCAAGTAGACGCCTTCTGCGATATGGTGGCAGAGCTCGCCACCAAATACCCCGCCGGTGTGGGTTACACCCCCGGTGCCATTCTGTAAATCACCCGCCAACCTCCATGCCGGAACCGAAAGAACAGGTACTGTTTGAAAACACAGCCTATCGTCTCACCGAGAAAGGCCTGCAGCAGCACAACGGACTTTCGGCCCGGCTGGAAGGGCCGGCCAAACTTGTCATCAACCGCGAGGGTGAGCCCCCGCGTGAAATCGCCATACCGTCCCTGCCCGCCGGCTGCACCGGCATGCGCAGCAGCATCCCCATCCTCACGGCCATGTACAACCTCGCCATGCACGAGCTCATGGCCAATGTACAGCAGGATGGCACCATGCTCGCCGGCGCTAACTGGAGCACCGTATGGACTCGGGATATCGCCTTCACAGCCGCCCTTGGCGCCAGCCTCGCCGCACCGCAAGAAGTGCTTGCCAGCCTGAAATCCCGCGTAAAGGATGGTGCCATCATGCAAGATACCGGCACTGGTGGTGGATGGCCTGTATCCACAGACCGCGTCTCCTGGGCCCTCGGAGCTTGGGATCTGTACCTCACTCAGGGAGACCGCGAGTGGCTGAAAGAGAGCTGCGATATTTTGTGCGCCACTCTTGCACAGGATGACGCTGTACTGCCTAAGCACACACCCCTTCGCCCGGGTGAAACCTCCTTCTTAGACTGGCGCGAGCAGAGCTACCCGGACTGGATGACACCGGCAGACATCGGCGCCTCATACGCCTTCAGCACGAACGTGCTGTACTACATGGCTCTGAACATCACCTCACGCATGCTTTCCGAGCTGGAGAGGGAAGATGAAGCCGCCACCTACCGCACCAGAGCGCAGGAACTCAGTAAAGTCATAGAGCAAGCATTCTGGAACCGCGCCAATAATCAGTACAGCATGTTCCTCACGCCGGATGGCTGCAGAGATGAACACTCTGATGCCCTGGCCAATGCTCTGGCAGTCATCAGCGGTCTTGCCGGAGAACACGCTACACACGCTATGAGCACGCTGCCCCGTAGTCCATGGGGCACCCCCGCCTTCGCGCCGTACAAACCCGGCTGCGCAAAGGCATACCATAACCGCACCATTTGGCCCTTCCAAGAGGCCTTTGTACTGCGCGCTCAGGCCGAGATGCGAGATACCGCCGGAGCTGCCTTCAGCATGGCCTCCATTCTACGCGCTGCACTCGCCTTCGGCACCAACAAGGAAAACTTCCATGCCGAAACCGGCGAAGCCACGGATACCATCCAGAACTCAGACCGCCAGCTCTGGAGCGTGGCCGGCATGCTCGGGCTCTTCTACTACTCCTTGTTCGGCATTAACTATGAGCACGACACCATCGTGTTCACTCCCTGCGTACCAAAGGCCTTTGCCGGCAGCCACTGGCTCACAAACCTGCGCATACGCGACATGGTGCTGAACGTGCACATCAACGGTTATGGCACGGATATTTGCTCCGTTCTCATCAACGGCAAACCCGCCACCCCCATTCTCCCGCTGGATACCGTTGGTAATCTCCAGATAGAAATTGAGCTCATTCCCGAGGATTCAGAAGAACCGGACAGCCACTTCCCGGAGGCTTACGAAAACCTCCGCGAGCCTGAGTGGGATTCACCCACACTCACCCACCTTCGCTGGCTGCCCGTGGAAGGAGCCGCCAGCTACTACGTCTTTGCTAACGGAACAGCTCTTGGGACCACCCCTGAGTGCAGCTTCCCCATCTCCCGCCCGGATCTCTTCAAGAATGTGTACCGCGTTCAGGCTATCAGCCATGGCAACAGCAGCCGTCTGAGCCGCCCCGCCGTATTCCATGCTGAAGGAGCCCTGCACGAGCTCAGCCCTCAGACCATAGGAGAAAATGGTGAATACCCCGTAGAAAATCAACAGGCATGGCTGGACACCAAGCCCTGCACCGCCCTGTTGAACTACGGCACCATAGCCCTTGCCGCCGGCACCTACGAGCTGAGCCTGCAGTACTGCAATGCCACAGCCTCACTGAGAGATGGTGACAGCTGTGCTCTGCGAGAGCTACTCATTAACGGCGAGCCTGTAGGCATTATCCCCCTGCCTCACAACACCGAGCCCGGAAACTGGGAGCATTACTCGCACTCTGCCCCCATCACCGTAACCCTTACCAGCGGGCGGCACAACTTCTCACTGCGCTACAACCCTGCAAACTGCAAGAATACAAATGGAGAGCTAAACCAGTGCATGGTACGCGCGCTCACAATCTCACGCGTTAGCTGATTATCCACCGCACGCGACCGGCACAAAACATTCACCATGGACCTCCTCCACCTCAAGCGCATTCTCATCAGGAGCACAGTTATTGGGGTTGCCCTGTTAGCAGCCGGCTGCTACCCGCCCCCCGTGCAGTATCCCTACACGCCCACCATTACCACCCGGCGCAGCACCCTCAGTGAGAATCTTCTCGCCCTGCTCCCCGAGCAGCAGCGCAATCTTCCTACCGCACGAGCGGAGGCTGAATGGCTCGCAGATACCGCCTATAAGGCATCCGCCGCTATCTCGCGCGTGAATGACTCCAACTTCCCCGGCTGGGCCGGTAACGCCCTTGTAAATGCCCACATTCAGGACCGCGGCCTCTGCTGGCACTACCAGCATGATATGTACCGCGAGCTGCGCCGCCGCAAGCTCACCTACTTCCGCATCGGCTGCTGTGTGCGTGACCACAGAAAACTCACCGAGCACAACTGCGTTTACATTGCCGCGGCCGAAGGCGACTGGCCAAATGCCTGGGTGCTGGATGCATGGATGTGGAATGGCCGCCTGAAAGTAGACCATGCCGCCACCCTTGATAAGGATGACTGGAAGGATCTCCCGGAAATATGCACCATGCTCAGCATCACATATACCGAGGAGCACACATACCCCATAGAACATTGGTTCAGCGTGCGTTGCGATGATGGCCGCTACCTCATTTCTTCCTCCAACAAGGCCAGAACTTCTAATCAATACCGCCGTATGTACGAAAACATACAGCAGGGCAATACCGAGCACCCAAACAGCCCAACATCCTACTGACGCAACACGCAGGCTGAACTGCCATACTTTCCGCTTGTATTCTCATTAACTTTGTGACAGAATGCCGCCACTAAACATGGCTCGTATTCTCTCCTACAATATGGAATCTCACATTACAGCAGCTCTCGCGACAATAAGCCTCGCCTTTGCTGCTGCCGTGATGCTGCCTTCCTGCCAGCGGGCACCTATGCCTGACTACGCTGAAACAGCCCCCGTGCTGCAGCAGCGCAGCCAACTGGCCACCGACCTTCTCGCGCTGTTGCCTGCAGAGCAGCGCACCCTGCCCCAAGCCATCGCTGAAGCCGAATGGCTCGCAGATACCTCATACAAGGCCGCAGTCAGCATCTCCCGTATCAACAATCCGCTCCTCTGGCCGGCGTGGATGAACAATCGCCTCGTAAACGCACCCGGCAACATCCGTGAGCGTGGGCTCTGCTGGCACTACCAGCATGACCTTTACCGCGAACTCCGCCGCAGAAAGCTTCGGTTGCAACGTACGCGACGCCGGAGAAGGCTCCGAGCACAACTGCGTCTACGTCTGTGCAATCGGCTCCGCTTGGCCCGTTGCCGTCACGCTGGATGCATGGCGCCGCAACGGCAGACTCGCCACCTACACCCAAAAAGATTTGGAGGGTGAAAACTGGGAGGACCGCGCCGCCACCACTGAGATGCTCAACTGCATTTACCCGGTCGGGCACACCTACCCGGTTGAACATTGGGCACTCGTTAAGAGCGGTAAAAAATGGAATGATTACGTTCCCAGCTGGATAGATGCCGGCCGCAACACGCGCCAAGGCCGTATCATGTACAACAACATGTATACTGGCCTTCAGCAGCGTAACGGTAAACCCACGGACTACTGACCGTAGTAAACCACGTTTGATTCACTTCAAAAGCCGCAGCCCTGTTACTCAGGGCTGCAAGCGTTCTATGCCCCAGGAGCCGTCCTCCTGCAGAGTGTACATGAAGCGGTCATGCACACGGCCGGGGCCACCTTGCCAGAACTCCATGTGGTGCGGCACAATACGGTAACCACCCCAGAAATCCGGCAGAGGCACCTGCCCCTCCGAGAACTTACGCTTAAGCTCCTGCAACTTCATCATGAGAAGCTTGCGAGTGGATATAACTTGGCTCTGGTGTGACACCCATGCCCCCAGCTGGCTTTCCCTCGGGCGGGAAAGGAAGTACTTCAGCGTCTCCGCACGGGAGATTTTCTCCGCGCGGCCATACACAATAATCTGGCGCTCCAACGTCACCCATGGCAGCAACATGCAGATTTCCGGATTACTCTCCAACTCGCTTGCCTTGCGGCTGGTATAGTTTGTAAAGAAAACGTAACCACGGTCATCATAATACTTGAGAAGCACCGTACGCAGCGAAGGACGTCCATCCGGCGTGGATGTGGCGATGCTGACGGCATTCGGCTCAGGCACTTCAGCCTCCAAAGCCTGCTTGAACCACACATCAAACTGCTTGAAGGGCGAATCCGCCAAATCCTCACGATGCAGGGTATCCTTAAGGTACTCCTCTCGAAACGCTGATAAATCCATGTGCACACTATAGCACCGCCCTCCGCCAGTGGCAAGCTTATTCTGTGCCGCCTGAACTGGAAACACGGGTATAACGTGATGAAAAAGCCTTGTACTCACAGACACGAAAAAAGCTCCAAGGCTTTCACCTCGGAGCTTTTTCTTCACATCCCCACGCGGATTCGAACCGCGGTTCTATGACTGAGAATCATATGTCCTAACCCCTAGACGATGGGGACTTTTTGATGTGGTGTTGCGTAGCAACGAGGAAATACTACCACAGTTCCCCGAATTGTCAAGAGAAAATCATAAAAAAAATAAAAAAAAGCAAAAAAAATGGAGAAAAATGGGCACGAAGGCATGATTGCGGTTTGCAGAGCGGGAGTATATATGCTAGAATGGCAGGCATGTTAAGCAGATGGACACTATGTGCGAGCGCGATGCTGAGCCTCACTTGGGCAGAGCCACCGGCTGCTCCGACAAGCAGCACCCCTGCGCAGACTGCCACCACAGCAGCCAGAAGTACAGCCAACTTACCGGGCGAGGCGGATGACCACGTGGTGTCACAATCCCGCATGTTCTCCGTAAGCGGTGGAGATTCACTGCGCATGGGCGCCATTGCCACGAAGGCGGATGAAGTCCGCGGTGCTGTGTGCCGTCTGCTTGGTGTAGATACCACATGGAAATACGGCATATCCATCCGCCTCATCGGCCGCTCTACCGACCCCGCGGAGCCGAACCCCATCCGCACGCGCATCCGCATTATCGGCAATGAACCGAACTTCCAGATTCGTATCTTCCCCGGTGGAGGTATTGATGTGGATCGCCTCACGAATGCCATCATCACCATGACCCTCTTCGAGCGAGCGCTTGCTCCTGAGCGCATCGAAGCCTTGCCGGAAAGCGTAAACATCCCACAGTGGCTTATCACCGGCATCCAGCAAGCAGTACTCTGGCGCAGCGGGAAGGCGGATCGCCGCCTGTACCGTAGCCTATTCGAACGAGCGCACGTTCTCACTCCGGAAGAAATCGTCTCCGCCGAAAACATACACCGGCTGGATGCCACCTCGCGGCAGGTATATGAGGTATCCTGCGGTGTGCTCATCATGTGCCTCGTGAATCAGGCCGGTGGCCCGGCACAGCTGCGCGAGCTTATCTCTGAATCCGCGCTGGCGGATGGCTCACCGCGTGAAATCATCACAGCGCACTTCCATGAGATGGGCATCAACGCCAACATGCTGAACCGCTGGTGGGCGCTGGAACTGGCTTCACTTTCCATTGCGCCGGCCACAGAACGCCTCACCCCCATGGAAACCGAGGAGCAGCTGGCAGAGTCTCTGAATATACTGCTGTACGACCCAGAAACCCTCATACCGCGCACCATCAGTGCGGATGATGCTTACACCCTCACCTCCCTGCCGGACTGGCGCACAAAGATACGCCCCTGCGTGGAACGCCTCATGCAGCTGAACCTGCAAGCCTTCCCCGGTTACCGCCCCATCATTGAAGAATATTGCCATGCCTTTAATGAGCTGATGCAGGGCAAAGGCCCTGATGAAGTGCAGAACATCCTCGGCCCGTTGCGTGAACTGCGAGCAGCTTACATCACCACCTCCCTGCGAGGGCGCGATTACTTGGACTGGTACGAGATTACCCACTTGGGACAAGGCCGCCACCGCCAAGGTTTCCAAGCCTACTTGGAAACCATGAAGCTCCTGCGTGAAGAAAAACCGGGACCAGACACCCCCATCAGCCAGTATCTCCAAGACATCGAAGACCTCTACAACCTCCCCTCCGGCGGAGAATTCCCGGAAACCCTCCGCCGCCGAGTGCAGGAAGCCAGACACGCCGCACGCGAAGCTCGCAGACTCGAAGAAGAAAACCGTAACGCCCAGTCCCCACAGCAGCCATGAGAACAAAACAGGTATTTACCCTCCCGGATGCACCGGATATGAGCGCAGAGGCCGCGGCTTACGCAGAAGGACGCACATGCGTGTGCGGCATAGATGAGGCAGGCCGTGGTCCCCTGGCCGGGCCGGTGGTGGCTGCAGCGGTAGTACTACCCATGGGCTATGAGCTTCCCGGGCTGAATGACTCCAAAAAACTCACAGCCAAACGTCGCGAAGCCCTGTTTGAGGAGCTCATGGCAGATGAGCGAGTCCTGAAGTGCATCGCCACAGCAAGTGTGCAGGAAATTGATGAGCTGAATATCCTGCGTGCCACTCATCTGGCCATGGCACGTGCAGCCCAAGGGCTACCGCAAGCCGCAGATTTCTGCCTTATTGACGGATTAGCCGTGCCCAACTTCCCCCTACCCTCCGCCAACCTTGTGAAGGGTGACGCCCGCTGCCTGAGCATAGCCGCGGCCAGTGTGCTGGCAAAGGTCACGCGAGACCGCTACATGATTCAACTCGGCACCGAATACCCGCAGTACGGCTTCGAGCGCCATGCCGGTTACGGCACGAAAGCCCACCTTCAGGCCATCCGCGAATATGGAATTACTCCGCACCATCGCCGCTCGTTTGCACCTGTTGCACAAATGGAGCTGCCCTTGGGCTTCTGATACACCGCCGGGGCGCACCTATCTGGGTGACTACGGCGAGTATGTAGCAGCCTCATACCTGCGCTCTCTGGGCTACAAGGTACTCATGCAGAATTTCCGCTATGGTGGTAGTGGCGAGATTGACATCATGTGCCGCGATGGTGATACCCTCGTGGCCTGCGAGGTGAAAAGCACCGCCTCCCCGGAAAGCGGCGCCCCCATGCGAGCAGTGGATCGCGCTAAACGCCGCCTCCTGCGCCGCGGCATGGCCCGCTGGCTTCACCTGCTCAAGCGGGATGACGTTCCCACACGTTTTGACATTATCGAGGTATGCCTCATCGGAGGGGAAGTCCTCGCGTTTGACGGACTCTACTGCCTTCTTGGCCTCAGCGATGATGTCGACCTCGAACTTCTTGTTGGCGAGTGCCATTCCGAGCATCTCATCGAA
>CALABM010000199.1 GCA_937885815.1 uncultured Verrucomicrobiales bacterium
AGAATACGCTGACTATATGTCGTTTGGTGCCCTTTTTCTGTAATCTTTGGGACACTTGTGGAACACATTTGAATGTAATACAGACCACAGCTTAAAGCCACTAACGATGCGTATTTTTCGCGGGAGAACGTGGATTTCCCATTAAACGGGCGAAGGATTAATGAAATAAATCAGTTAAGGCTTGCCAAAATGAGGCCGGAGTGCTAGCATGCGTGCTCGCTTTTATGGTACTTTCTCTGAAAACGCTGCTGTATGTGGGCTGTGGCTGCTTTGTGGGTGGTGTGCTGCGCTACCTGACAGGGTGGTATATTTGCCACAAGTGGGGCATCACGATGCCGGGCATGCCGTGGCATACGCTGATTATCAATTTTGTGGGCTGCCTGTTTATGGGCTTATTCTGTGGGTTGGCTGCCGGCGGGCTCATCACCTGCCCTAACCTGCGGCTGGCCGTTACAGCGGGGCTGTGTGGCGGGTATTCCACTCTGGCGGCTTTTGCGTTTGAGAACACGCAGCTGTTACGCGAAGGCGCGTATTTAACCACATCGGCCTATGTTGTGCTGACGATAGTGGGAAGCCTGATTTTCTTCCTTCTGGGGAACAGCTCAGCAAACTTGATTCTGAGAGGTTAAGCTCAGGATTTAGCCTCCCAATAAAAAGAAAGGCTCCCGCACGCAGCTAGCGCACGGGAGCCCTCGTTTTTATTCTTTAATTAGCAGAGGGGCGAGGGGCGTAAATCTTCATCTCTGCCACGCTGGAGGAGTTACCGTCCAGAGCTGCGGTGGAGAAGAAGCGAATGTAGCGGGCTCGCACAGGCTCAAAGGAGATAATCTGCTCCACGGGGTTGGCGCGCAGGTTACCGAATTCACCCTCAGAGACGTTCTTCCAAGTGCTACCATCGGTGCTGACTTCCATGCGATAGCGTGAGGTCATACCCTCCGTAGTGCCATCCTGACGGGGGAGATAGGAGAAGCCGTTGATGGTTTGCTCGCTCTTCATGTCCACCACGAAGTGGGAAGGCACGCGGCTGGATCTCCACATGGTATCCGGCTTGCCATCAAAAGCCAGCGGGGCGAAGTTTACCGCATAGCCCTTGAACGTCCAGCTCTGGCTGTTCAGCACCACATCACCCTCCTCCGTGGCGGCCACAGGCTCGGGCTCAGAATCCGTGGCAGAAGGCATGCGCAGCAGGGAGAACTCTGAGATGCAGGGGCAAGCCTTAGAGCGCGTGATAGTGAGGCGGAGGCGGTTCGTGGTGACGGGAGAGTCCAGCCAGCGAAGCACCTGATTACCAATGGTGTGCCCCTTCCCTCCGCGCAAATTAAACTGCGTTTCCACCTCGCCGGGATTGCCGGGGTGAACGATGGTAATCCATTCACCATCCACGAAAGCCTCCACCTTAAAGGCTTCCACACGCTGGCCGAGGCGAATCTGCTCACGCAGGCGCACCACATCAAAGGTGGCGGGCTCACGGAGGGTTATCTCGGCAGAGGGTGTGGTGGTACCATCGTTCGGGCACCAATAGCTCTCAATGTCGCCGTCCGTAAGGTTTGCTGCCGAATAACGGGCGCCACGCTCCTCAGAGGCAGTAGCAGAGGCACCGCGGGCATAGTCCGTGGCCAACAGGCGGCGGCGCATATTGCCGAAGGCCTCCAGTGAGGCTACGTCGGCGGGGTCCAGACGGCCCTCGCGGTTCGGGGCAAGATTCAGGATAAGGTTTGCACCACGGCCCACGCTGCTGAGGTAAACCTCCATGAGGTGCTCGGGTGTCTTCACATTACCCCCCTGCCCCGGGTGCCAGAACCAGCCACGGTGATTGATGGGGGTATCACCTTCAAGAGAGAGCCATCTGTCGCCCTGGGCGTTCCAGAGGGGGTACTTCACGAAGCCCTTTTCAGAGCCGCCCCAAGTCACATCACCACGGCCGGCAGCGCCCCAGATAATGCAGTTGGGCTGCAGCCTGCGGATGAGGCGCACCACGTGCTGATAGTTGTAGTAGTTATCAGCGTTACCGATGTTGCGGTGGCAGCGGGCGCCACCATAGAAACCATCACCGCCCATGGCGCCGTCAAACCAGATTTCGAAGATGGGGCCGTACTTGGTGAGCAACTCCGTAATCTGCTTGTAATAAACGCGCAGATACCCTTCACGACCATACTCAGCACAGTTACGATCCCACGGGGAAAGATAGGTACCGAAGGGGAAATCATGGCGGTCACATGCACGGGCAAACTCGCGCACCACGTCACCGCGCCCATTACGCCAGGGAGAACGGCGGATGTTGTGATCCGTGGACTGGGTGCGCCAAGTGCAGAAGCCATCGTGATGCTTGGCGGTGTAAATCATGCCGTTCATACCGGCATTTTTGAAGGTGAGCACGATAGACTCCGCATCAAAAGAAGAAGGATTGAAAAGCGTGGGAGATTCATCACCGTAACCCCACTCTCTGTTCGTATACGTATTCAGGCCAAAGTGGACGAATGCGTACCACTCCATACGCAACCAATTAACCTGCTGTTCCGTAGGAAGCGGACCGTACGGCGCGGGAGCACTTGCAGCGCTCACAACACCTGTACCCAGACAAAGTGCGGACAGTATGATTTTTCTGAACATGCTATAAAGTTAGCAAAAATCCGCCTCTAGCGCAAGAAAAAAAACCGGCACCCCACCTGCCCTGTAGCGAGCGGATGGGGTGCCGTATTGTATGACTTTATGAGTTCTGAGGAATTACTCCTGGGGAGTTTCTTCAGCGGCGGAGCCTTCCTCGCCCTCCACGGGCTCAGAGGCGTCCTCGTCATCCTCATCCGGGATAACAAGGGTGATTTCCTGAATAGCCTCCTTGCCATTGAGCGTGATAAGCTTCACGCCCTGAGTGGCACGACCGGTCTCACGGATAGAATCCACCTTCATGCGTACGGACTGACCGCCGGAGGTCATAATCATGAGCTCATCAGCATCCGTAACCGTGGTAGCGGAAACGACAAGGCCCGTCTTATCCGTACAATTCATGGTCTTAATACCGATACCACCGCGGCTCTGCAGGCGGTACTCACCGAAGCGCGTGCGCTTGCCAAGGCCGTTCTCGGAAACCACGAGCAGCGAGTGAGCGGCGGGAGCGCCGTCGGCCGGAGCCTCAGTCTCAGCGGATACGTCAGCGGCCTCGTCATCAGCTATGATGGAAGCCTCGCCCTCGGGCACCACGGCCATGGCGACCACGTAGTCACCCTCGCGCAGCTTAATACCGCGCACGCCGATGGTGTTACGGCCCTGAGTACGCATATCGCTCTCTTTGAAGCGGATACTCATACCATTGTGGGTAACGATGATGACATCCTGCTCACCGGTAGTAAGCACAGCGTTCACGAGGGAGTTACCCTCCTCAAGGTTGATGGCGATAATGCCGGCCTTGCGGTAGTTCACGAAGTCATTCAGGGCGGTCTTCTTCACCGTACCATCCTTCGTGGCGAACACCACATTACCGGAGCCCTCAGCGAAGGTAATATCCTTACCATCCTCGCTCACCTTGCGCTCCAAGCGCAGAATGGCAGCGATACGCTCATCTGCCTGCATATCCAGCAGGTTCTTAATGGAGCGGCCCTGAGCACTGCGGGCGGCTTCATCAATCTCATACACACGCTCCACATACACACGGCCGGTGTTCGTGAAGAACATGATGTAGTCATGATTCTGAGCGGCGAACAGGTGCTCCACGTAGTCATTAGCGTCCTTCTTGCTCTTCGTGGTAGCGGCCTTGATGCCCTTGCCACCGCGAGCCTGCAGGCGGTACTCATCAGAGTTCGTGCGCTTAATGTAACCACTGTGGGAGATGGTCACAATCATGGAATCATTCGGGATGAGGTCCTCGATGGCCATATCTCCCTCAAAGGGAATGATGTGGGTCATACGCGGGGTGGCGTACTTCTCCTTGATGGCGCGGAGCTCGTCCTTCACGATGCCGAGCACGCGAGCCTCATTGGCGAGGATATCGAGATAGTCCTCAATGAGTTCCAGCAGCTTCTTGTACTCATCGGAAATCTTGTCGTTTTCCAGAGCGGTGAGCTGGTAGAGGCGAAGTTCGAGGATGGCGTTCACCTGACGCTCCGTGAACACATACTGGTCCCCCTGCACGGAGGGCTGGCTGTGGATGAGGATGCCGAGGCCCTTGGCCAGCTCCACGGGGAAGCGGAAAGCCATCAGTCGATTGCGGGCGTCCTCGCGGTTTCTGGAATCACGGATGATGCGGATGAACTCGTCCAGATTTGCCAGAGCGATAAGGTAAGCCTCCAACACCTCTGCGCGGTCCTCAGCCTTGCGCAGCAGGAACTTAGTGCGGCGTACCACCACCTCGCGGCGGTGCTCCACATAGAAGTTGATGGCGTCCTTCATGGTGAGCACCTTGGGGCGCCCCTCATGAATAGCCAGCATATTCACAGCAAAGGAAGTATCGAGGCTGGTGAGCTTGTAGAGCTGGTTGATGACCACCTGCGGGCGGGCATCGCGCTTCAGCTCGATTTCGATATAATCCGTCAGGTCGCGCATGCCGGCGATATCGGTAATCACCTTATCGCGCACGAGCTCAGCGATTCGCTCCTGCAGCACAGCACGGTTCACACCGTACGGCACATCAGAGATATGCAGGAACTCACGACCGTTTTCATTGCTCACAACCTCCACCTTACCGCGCATACGCACGCTGCCGCGGCCGGTGCGGAAGTAGCTGTCGATACCCTTGTAGCCCAGCACATAACCGCCCGTGGGGAAATCCGGGCCCTTAATGTAGGCACGCAGCGCCTCGCTGGTGATGTGAGGATTATCAATGTAGGCGCACACGCCGTCCACCACTTCGCCGAGGTTGTGCGGGGCCATATTCGTGGCCATACCCACAGCGATACCCGTGCCGCCGTTCACCAGCAGGTTCGGGAATGCGGAGGGGAACACCACAGGCTCCGTGAAGTTGTTATCATAGTTCGGCTGGAAATCCACGGTGTCCTTGTCCAGGTCATCCATGAGGGCAAGACCCAGGTGGCTCAGCTTGGCTTCCGTGTATCGGTATGCAGCAGGCGGGTCACCTTCCGGGGAGCCGAAGTTACCCTGACCCAGCACCAGCACATCACGCATGTACCAGGGCTGTGCCATGTTCACCAGGGTACCGTAGGCGGACTGGTCACCGTGCGGGTGGTATTTACCGATGGTGTCACCCACGATACGACCGCACTTCACCGTCCCCTTGCTGGGCACCAGGCCCAGTTCGTGCATGGCATAAAGCACACGGCGCTGGGAAGGCTTGAGACCGTCACGAGCATCCGGCAGGGCGCGGGAGATAATCACCGACATGGAGTAATCCAGGAAGCTGCGGGAGACCTCCTCTGCCACGTCGACGGGACGAATTCTTGTTTCGCTCATAAATCAGAATGAAAGGTTAGGGTTACACGTCGAGGTTGCGGACGTTGAGGGCGTTATCCTCAATGAAGCGGCGGCGGGGTTCCACCAGATCACCCATGAGGATGGTGAACATCTTGTCTGCCTGCACGGCGTTATCATCATCCAGGCGCACGCGGAGCAGCTCGCGCTTCTCCGGGTCCATGGTGGTGGCGTAGAGGTCCTTGGCATCCATTTCACCGAGACCTTTGAATCGGGTGATTCGGACGCTGCGGCCACCGATTTCCAGCACCTTGGTCAGAATATCCGGCACATAGGTGATGGGGCTGGCCGTGGTGCTGTTGCCCTCGAAGAGCTCGTAGGCCGGAGTTTCCTCTGCCAGCAGAGTATCCGTGGGCAGGCCCAGTTCTTCCAGGCGGGAAAGCACACGCACAATGGCCTGTACCTCGTGCAGCTCATGCAGCAGCGCGCGGCGGCTGGGGCCTTCGCGCACCGGCAGCGGGTTGGCAGCCAGCTCTTCCTCGCTCGGCTCGCCGAAGAGGAACAGATCGCGATTCTCATCGGAATAGGCAGTCAGCTCTTCCATATCGCGGAAGTAGAGTACCTCCTCATCATTACCGCAGCGCACCTTCACCAGATACTGCGGGAAGGTACCGTGCTCGCGGTGGAAACGCAGCAGGTTCTTGAAATCGCCACCATGCTGAGCCACGGCAGTCTCATACTTCTGCAGGTTGATGAGAGTCTCGAGAATGCCCATCACGGAATCCGAATCCAGCTCCACACCATCAGCCGTGCGGCGCAGGTGCACATCACCGGCACCCAGGGAGATGAGTTTGCGGTTCAGGGCCACTTCATCCTGCACATACTGCTCCACCTTGCGGTGTACCACGCGGTACAACGGAGGCTGAGCGATGTAGAGATAACCGGCACGCACCAGCTGGGGCATGTGGCGGCAGAAGAGCGTGAGCAGCAGCGTGCAGATGTGGGAGCCGTCCACGTCAGCATCAGCCATCAGAATGATTTTCTGGTAACGCACCTTGTTGATATCGAAGGAGCCTTCACCCTCACCATCGCCGATACCGGCACCGATAGCCGTGATGATGTTCTGAATTGTTTCACTGCCCAGAGCCTTGTCCAGACGAGCTTTCTCCACGTTGAGAATCTTACCGCGCAGCGGCAGAATGGCCTGCGTGCGGCGGTCGCGAGCAGTCTTGGCGGAGCCACCTGCGGAGTCACCCTCCACAATGAAAAGCTCGGTCTTCTGCGGGTCGCGGCAGGAGCAGTCGGCCAGCTTGCCGGGCAGACCACCGCCCACCGTCATGGCGCTCTTACGCACGCTTTCGCGGGCCTTTCGGGCAGCCTCACGGGCGCGGGAGGCGATAAGGCAGCGGTCAATAATAGTCTTGGCCACCTGAGGATTCTCCTCGAAGTACTCCTTGAGCTCCTCGTACACCACGCTGCTCACCACACCTTCAATTTCAGTATTCACGAGCTTGTCCTTCGTCTGGGAGGAGAAGCGCGGGTTGGGCATCTTCACAGAGATAACAGCCACCAAGCCTTCGCGCACGTCATCACCGTTCAAGCTGGGGTCCTTATCTTTGAGCAGGTTGTTGCTCTTGGCGTAGTTGTTGATAGCGCGGGTCAGCGAGCTGCGGAAACCGGAAAGGTGCGTACCGCCGTCAGCATTGAAAATGGAGTTGGCGTAGCACTGAATCTGGTAGCGGTCGCTATCGTTGTACTGCATCACCACATCCACAATCACATCATCCTCCATGGTCTTACCGTCGTACTCCACCTCGATGTGGCGTACACCGCTCATGGCGATGGGCTCCTGAGTAATGAGGGTCTTGTTCTCACCGAGCTGCTTCACGAACTCGCGGATACCATCAGCATAGTAGAAAGTCTCGCTGCGCTCCTGACCGGTGCGCTCGTCCACCAGTTCGATGACGAGGCCGGGGTTCAGGAAGGCCAGCTCGCGCAGACGGCGGGCCAGCAGGTCAAACTTGAATTCCGTCGTATCAGTGAAGATGGTCGGATCCGGCAGGAAGGTGATAGCCGTACCGGTCTGCCCTTCCGGACAAGAACCCACCACATGCAGCTTCTCCGTGGTGCGGCCGCGCTCAAAGGTAATCACATGGCGCTTGCCATCACGGCGAACTTCAGCCTTGAAGAAATCAGAAAGGGCGTTCACGCACTTAGCACCCACACCGTGCAGACCACCAGAGTACTTATAAGCACCCTGCCCGAACTTACCACCGGCGTGCAGGTTGGTAAGCACCAGCTCCACGGCCGGAATGCCGAACTTGGGGTGCATGTCCACGGGAATACCACGGCCGTTGTCAATCACGGAAATCGTGCCACCCTCGTGAATCTGAATGATAATCTTGGTGCAGTAGCCGGCAAGATGCTCGTCAATCGAGTTATCCAGCACCTCAAATACGCAGTGGTGCAGGCCGCGCTCATCAGGATCGCCTATGTACATGCCGGGGCGCTTGCGGACGGCTTCAAGGCCCTCCAGCTTATCAATCTGCGCCGCGCCGTACTCTTGCTGTGCTCCGGTCGTGACTACCGTCTCGGTGTCCTCAGGAGCAGTGGTGTTTTCAGTCATACGGCGGCCATTATACGCGCGTATACGCGCGCGTCAATTATATAATATGTCAGTATATTGAAAAACTCACAAAAATGCACCTATAGCGCGCCACGTATACTTTCCCTACACCTTTCGCACACTCCACCTAATACGCACTTACAGGGGCAAATAAAGCACATTATAGAGATTTTACAACAAACGCCCAGAACAAGAGGGTTATGAGTGTCTCCTCAAAGGAACTTCCGGAGCGCTCACTAAGTCTCCTTTAAGCAGCCCCCCACAGAATCTTTAGCCACCATTACACGAAAATAACACATTCTTTTTCCCCTCTACCATCTAAGCATACGTGTTACAAAAAAAGAAAAACTCTTGCATAACGCCAACTGATAAGCTATACTCAGCACACAAGAAGACATGAATAACGAACTCATCGACAAAATTCGCCACTATGTAGTGTCTCATATCAGTGAGTTTCACGAAGCGAGGGTGAACAACCTCAACAAGCTGAAGCTAAAAAAGGTTCTTGCTCACAAAAACCCCTACCTTTTCCGCGCGAAAGACACAGAGACAGCCGAAAGCATTGTTCGAACAATTGTTGATGCGTTCCTGAGTTCCGGAGAAGAAACCATTTTTGGAGACTGGCTAGAAGGGCTTGCTATATATGTATGTCAACAAGTATACGGCGGCACAAAATCTAGCGCGAAAGGTGTGGATTTGGAATTTGACAAAGACGGATGTCACTACTTGGTTGCCATCAAATCCGGCCCAAATTGGGGCAACAGTAGCCAGATTAAACGCTTAATTGATGAGTTCAAATCCGCAAAACGAACACTAAGAACAAGCCGAAGCAACATTCGTGTTGAAGCAGTCAACGGCTGTTGCTATGGTAAAGACAAAAATCCAGATAAAGGCGATTACTATAAGTACTGCGGACAAGACTTCTGGGAGTTTATATCAGGCGAACCAGAATTGTACACGGAGCTTATAGAACCTCTTGCCGCTGATGCAAAGATTAGAAATGATGAATTCAAGAAACAATATAGTGTGAAAATTAACCTTTTCGTACGAGAGTTTCTGGAAAGTTTCTGCCGAGAAGATGGCAATATAGACTGGGAAAAAATCGTCAAATTTAATTCAGGCAGAGCTTAAGCATGGTTGTTAGCAAACAGACTCTCTACCCCACCATTTCTACCTTTTCCGGAGCGATGGGGCTGGATAATGGACTGGAAAAAGCTGGATTTTCTGTACGTCTAGCCGTTGAAATAGAAAAAGCGATGTGTGACACCATTCGGCTGAATAAGCCGAATCTACCACTGATATCAGATGATATTCGCAATTATAGCGGAGAAGAACTGTTACAACATGCCGGCTTGAAAAAGGGGGAGCTATTTCTGCTCTGCGGTGGCCCTCCCTGTCAAGCATTCAGCACAGCCGGTAAACGAAGGGGGCTGGAAGATGACCGAGGCAATGTGTTCCTGAAGTTCATCAGTCTCATTGGTGAGATGCAGCCAAAGTACTTTTTAATCGAGAACGTTCGGGGCCTCTTATCCGCAGCGTACAACCCGCCACAACTCGCAGATAAGCCTGCAGAAAAAGGGTCTGCTCTCGCCTATCTGCTCTACGAGATAGAAAAACTCGGATATGCCTATTCTTTTACCCTATACGATGCTGCCAACTACGGAGTCCCTCAGCATAGAGAGCGTGTCATCATATTAGGAAGCAGAGAGGGTTACAGGTTACAGCATATTCCTCCTACGCACAATGAACGAGGAACGAATGGTTTACTCCCATGGAAGACTCTACGTGACGCGGTAGGCGGGCTGACCAGCTGCACCTCCAGCAAAATTCCTGACAAACGAAAGCCATATTACGAGCTGCTGACTGAAGGTCAGAATTGGAGAGACCTGCCCATAGACATGCAAAAAGCAGCTCTAGGGAAAGCATACGCTCTGCAGGGTGGCAAAACTGGTTTCCTGCGACGTCTCGCGTGGGACAAACCCTCGCCTACGCTGGTAACCTGCCCTACAATGCCAGCCACAGAACTCTGTCATCCGGAAGAAATCCGCCCGCTCTCCATTGAAGAATATGCACGTATCCAAATGTTCCCGGACAGTTGGAAATTCTCTGGCAACCTTGCGGCAAAATACAAGCAGATTGGAAATGCTGTCCCTGTAGGGTTAGCCGAAGCAGCGGGACGCCATATTCTACACTTTGACTCATTGAGCCCACAAGAAAAAGAAAGAATAAGCACCAGCGGAGAATGCTCTATTGCCCGCCATTCACGTTATAATCATACGGACGATTTGTATTTTAAGTCTCATCTGGAAAAGCTGAAAGGGGCTATGAGCGAGCCTTATGATTTAGTACTCAACTCCTATTAAATCATATTCTCCAAGCCCACCGAATAAAAAACAAAATCACAACGAGCGAGAAAATCGTCCGAATCTGTCGCACGGGACAGCACACCGTTAGCTAACGCGGCAGTGAGGTTCAGCGAGTACGCCCTACAAACTGTGGTTGCAGCAGATTCTTTCATCATTATCATAGCACAAAAAGGATGTTAAGTTTCATGCCGAAACATTCCTACAACAAACGGACATGAGACATACATAAAAAACGCTTGCCAAATACCGCGGAATAAGTTACTCTAGCTCACCTCTCATTCTCAAACGTATATGAAGCACGTACACTTCCTCGGAATCTGCGGCACCGCGATGGGTGCTGTGGCATCAGCCATGGCTCGCAAGGGCTACACTGTTACCGGCACTGATGCCAACGTCTATCCGCCCATGTCCACGTTCTTGGAGAGTGAGGGCATTCAGATTTTTCAGGGGTACAAGCCTGAGAATCTTCCTGAAGACGCGGATTTAGTGGTCATCGGTAATGCCATGAGCCGTGGCAATGTGGAAGTGGAAGCTGTACTGGAGCGCAACATGCGCTATATGAGCCTTCCGGAGACGATGAAGGAGTTCTTCCTCTGGGGTAAGCACAATTACGTTGTAACCGGCACGCACGGCAAGACCACCACCACGAGTATGCTGGCTTGGCTTATGGAAGCCAACGAGATGAACCCGAGCTTCATGATTGGCGGCATTGCCCGTAATCTGGGCCGCGGTGGCCGCTTTACGGATTCTGACTACTGCGTGCTGGAGGGTGATGAGTACGATACGGCTTTCTTTGACAAACGCTCCAAGTTCCTGCACTATCTGCCTGAGGTTGTCATCATCAACAACATCGAGATGGATCACGCGGATATTTACTCGAACGTGGAGGAAATTAAGCTTTCCTTCAAGCGCCTGCTGCGCGTGGTGCCCCGCACGGGCGTGGTATTCATCAATTCTGACTGCCCGAACTGCGCAGATGTACGAGAACACGCTGCAACAGAGCTGAAAATGGTGAAGATTGTGGGCGTAGGCATGGAAGAAAATGCTGACCTGCGCATTACCGACATCGAGCGCCGCACGGATGGCAGTTCCTTCACGCTGGAAGGTGAGACCTACAGCATCCCCATGATTGGCGACTTCAACATCCGTAATGCCGCCATGGCTACCTGCGCTGCCCGTAATGCCGGGCTGACGCCGGATCAGATTCGCAGCGCATTCCTGAGCTTCACCGGCGTGGCTCGCCGTCAGGAGGTGCGAGGCACCGTGAACAGCGTGACCGTGGTGGATGACTTTGCCCACCACCCCACAGCCATTCGCCAAGCCGTAGAAGGCCTGCGCCAGCGCTTCCCCAAGAGCCGCTTGTGGGTAATCTTTGACCCCCGCAGCAACTCCTCCATCCGTATCCTTTTCCAGCAGGAGCTGGCGGCAGCCCTCGCCACCGCAGACTTCGCCGTCATCTCCCCCGTGGAGAACCACAAGCGTCTTCGCCCCGAGGAAAGGCTGGATGTGGAGCAACTTCGCAACGATATCAGCGAAAAAGGCACAGAGAGCTATCTGGGCACAGATGTGGACGACATCGTGGCGCACGTGGTGTCACGCGTGCACCCCGGCGACGTGCTGCTGGTGATGAGCAACGGCGGTTTTGGCGGCATACACAGCAAGCTGCTTAGCGCACTCGCCCAGTAATAAAAATTTATCAAAGGAAAAAGCACCCCGGCTGACAGAACGCAGCCGGGGTGCTCTTTTATCTCAAGAGAATAAGGAAGCTCTTTATGCTGATTTTTGACTTTCCTTCAAGAGCTCTTTCAACTCCTTCACGGATGCCATGAGTTTGCGATTCGAGCGTTTCAGATATAACAGGCTGAAAAGAACGATGATTGTAACCAGCGTCAGATAGAGAATAATACCCCAGCACATTAACTGCAATGAGTACAGAGAATCAGAAATTTTCGGGCTTTCCACCACGCGATTAACAATGATATCTCCGACCTCTCTGGCATATTCCCGCCCCTCCTGTTTGTATTGCTCCTTGTATTCAGCAAGAAAATGGTCAAGTGCATCTTTCAACGTGGAAGAAATCACCTCAGATATGGAGCGATCCCCCAAGCGCTCAGAGGTAGCCTCCCTCACCCGGTTAAGCATATCCCTTCCCCGGTCACGCCAACGGCGGCCATCGGTGGCGGGCTCTTCTTCCGGGGCTACCCCTTGTTCAGCCTCTGAAGAAGGGGCTTGTTCTGCTTCCGCAGAAGCCTCCGCCACATCATCGGAATGACGAGCAGCCGCGCGGCGCTCCTGCTGAGCCTGCAGAACTCGGCTACCGGCAGAAAGAAGGCCATCTATAATCCGGTCGCTACGGGAAGAATCCGCGCAGGCTTCACCAATAAGAAAGGAAAACAGAACAGAAAAAGAAAGAAGGAGATGCTTCATGTAATCATGATAGCATCCCCTTCTTTACTTTGCAAGATTAAAGCAGCCCTCAAAGGACATTCCCCTGCGGCTGAGGAGCAGCCGCAGCTGCGGGAAGCGCCGGTGCTGCCGGGGCCACAGGAGTCACAGGAGCGGCAGGCTGCGGCTCAGGACGGGCGGCAGGACGTGTAGCAGGAGCAGAGCTGCGGCTCTGGCTGGTGGAGCGGCTCGCTGCAGAAGAGGCACCACCACGGTTCGTGCAGCCCTCAAAAGCAGCCGGGAAGAATGCCCTAGCCGGAGCCTCAGCGGCAGCAATCGCCGCACGAGTAGGCACCACACCGGCCTCGCCATCAAAGTTCACAGCGCGGCGGAAAATCTCATGATCCGTACCGAACACCATATATCGGTGCACAAGGAAAGGCTCCTCCTCGCACTCCACTTTGCGTTCCAGCACAGTAAAGGCGGCCTGATACCCGGCCTCTCGAAGAGTATCTATCATAGGCTGTGTATTATAGCCACCGGGATAACAATACGTAGAGCAGTTGCCGAACATATCCATCAGGCGAGTTCTGGAATCCACCAGCTCCGTGCGAAGCTGAGCGGCATACTCAGAAGAAGCCTGATTATAACGCCTCCACTTACTGGGGTAAAGGTGATTAGAGGAATGGCTGCCGATGGTGGCGCCATTTGCCATCATCTCCTGAATCTGCGCGGTGGTCATGGAATCACCCTGCACATTGATGTAGCGAGTGTACAGGAAAAGCGTGAAAGGATAGCCGTACGCACGAAGCACCGGATAAGCCTCAGAATACACACTCTTCCAGCCATCATCGATAGTGATAAGAACACAGCGTTCCGGCAGACAACGCTGGCCATGGCGCCACTCCAGAAAATCCTGCATGGAAATCACGCAGATGTCAGAATCCTTCAGGAACTGCATCTGGCGGCAGAAATCAGCCGTGCTCATGCGCATATCCGTGCAGGGACGCGTCTTGCTGAAGTTATGATACCCCAGAACAGCCACGCGAGTCTGCTCACGCGGCACGAGAGGTTGCTTAAACTGTGCGCTCACCCAATCCCCCTCCGGAGTGCGGCGACCGAGTACACCGAGGCTAGGCTCCACAGGAGCCAGCTCGGGGCGGGATTCTGCGGCTTCAGGCTCAGCAGGTGCAGCGGGTGCAACGGGAGCAACGGGCTCAGCAGGTGCAACGGGAGCAACGGGAGCAACGGGAGCAACGGGCTCAGCAGGTGCAGCGGGTGCAGCGGG
>CALABM010000200.1 GCA_937885815.1 uncultured Verrucomicrobiales bacterium
CTGGAGTTCAGACGTGTGCTCTTCCGATCTTGACATCCTTCTCACTTGCAGAAGGAGTGTAGACGGGCACATCAATCTGGCCGGCCAGAGTAGCCAGCTGGTCAATGGCGGCAGGGCGGATGAGGTCACATGCTACCAGCAGAGGCTTGTGCCCCTCAGCCTTAAGGCGGCGGGCAAGTTTTGCGCTCGTAGTCGTCTTACCGGCACCGTTCAGACCCACTACAAGGATACGGCCGGGAGGAGTGAGATTCAGCTCAGCAGCCTCACCACCCAGCAATTCCGCGAGCTGGTCACGGAAAATCTTTACAATCTGCTCACCGGGCTTCACCGTCTTCAGCACGGCAACACCCATGGCCTGCTCCTTCACGTGTGCGATGAACTCACGCGCCACGCTGTATTCCACATCAGCATCCAACAGAGCCATGCGAATTTCACGCATAGCCTCAGCTATGTTCGACTCTGAGATTTTGCTCAGGCCGCGCAGTTTACGAAAGGTATCATCCAGTTTATCGGAAAGGAGCGAGAACATGCTGGAACACTAGCACAAAAGACACTCTATGTCAAGCCACAGACCAGTCAGTATTGTCATGGGTGATGAAAGAAAAACAGCCGCGGCCATTATAGCCGTGGCTGTTTTTCACATGGATAGGGGGCCCCCGTTAATCCCACTGATTATTCAGGGCACGAGTGGCGCGGGTTACCTCCATATTACGCTCGGTGCAACCGCTGATTTCAGGGCCATTATCATCAGAGATGTGGAGGTCCAGCACCTCGATGGCATTGTTCCCCTTGCGCAGGAACTCCGCGGGGCAATACAAGCGAAGCTGCGGGCCAATGTTCCAGTAGCGGCCAAGAAGGTGACCATTCACCCACACATAGCCCTTGTGCCAACCGGACATATCAAGGAAGGTATCCTGCGGCTCCTCCGTAAGCTTCACCAAGGAGCGGTAAAGCCCGCCCTGCTCATCTGCCCTGGCACCGCTGGCATCAATCATCGGGTGAGGAACAGAGGTAAGCGGCATGCGCTGAACACGCCATCCCGTCACAGCTTCGCCCCCCAGTGTAACACTGCCAATCAAGCCCTTACGGTCTTTTTCCGTATAGGAACAGAAGTTCACATGGCCGAAGGTGTCCACTACAATCTTCAGCACAGCGGGCTTATCACGCTCAGGCAGTTCCAGAGAGCGCTGCCCTAAGCGGCGATCCAGCGTTCCTATAAACTTATCACCCACATACACAAGAGCATAGTCATGAGCACGGCAGTTGAGAGTAGCGGCAGGCCCAGCCGGAACAACAGCTGTGTAAATGCCTATACCCTGATTCTGCCCAAGGCTCTCAAGCGTAGGCGGCGTATCAAAGCTTTCCGTCTCGCCCACGGCACGCAGCTCATTCAGCGAGTACAGCTTCTCGGGAGAAAACGCGGGGATAACCATAGTGGGCGGAGTTGTAGGCGGCTCCGGGGCATTCAATCCGGGAACGGCACCAAGGATAATATCGCGGTACTCGAAGTACTCTCGGGTAAGGTTACCATTTTCGCCTACGGGTGCACCATAGTCATAGCTGGTGAGATCCGGCTGGAAGTTGTCACCATTCTCATTACTGTTAGCACCGGCAGTGAGCCCGAAGCTGGTACCGCCATGATACACGAATATATTGAAAGAAACACCATCACGCATATACCAACGCACAGAATTCAACGCATTCCGGCTGGGTGTCCAGTTACCCTCACCCCAGTGGCGCAACCAGCCGGGATAGGTCTCACTGGAGAACACCGGTACACCGGGAGCAATGCGAAGCGCGTTGCGCATCTGGCCGGCGTTATCCGCCGGGTCAAGCCCCACGGCCACACCACGAGGTACAAAGCGCAAGTGGTGATTCGCAGAACCCTCGGAAAGATAGAACGGGCCGGCTCCCTTGCCTTCCCAGAAAGTCTTCAGCCACTCTATGTATGCAAGCTCATCATGGGGGCTCTTGTAGCTTCCATATTCATTCTCCAACTGCACCATGAGAATAGGCCCACCATTGCGGCTGAGGCGGGGGATAGCAATCTCAGCTATTTTCTCGAGATAGCGAGTCTGGGCTTCCATGAACTGAGCATTCCCCGTATAACGCAGGGGGGTTACAGCATCACGAATGAGATATGTGGGCAGACCTCCCAAATCCCACTCGCCACACACATAGGGGCCGGGACGGAATAGCACCCACATGCCCTCCTCTGCACACATATCAATGAAAGCCGCGATATCATTGCGCCCGCTGAAATCCCAGCTACCATCCTCCTGTTCCAGTGCATTCCAGAACACATAGAAGGCTATAGTGTTCAGCCCCATAGCCTTAGCCGTGCGAATGCGGTGGCGCCAATGCTGCCTAGGCACACGCTGCGGATGAATCTCACCGGAGCGAATCTGGAATGGCTTGCCATCCAGCATGAACTCCCGGCCACCTTCACCGCCAAAACTCAATACTGCAGCCTGACCTGTGACCGGTCTTTGCAAATTGCCCATCGCAGCCGGGCTTGCCCAAGCGCCGCTCACGGCAAGCGCTGCCATCGCTAACATAGCATTAAGCCATTTCATACTCCATCATATAACATATTCTCCATCCCTTGTCCAGCAGAAAACCTACATCTCAACTATAAATTAGAGTCCACCCTAACTCCGGAACAACAGAAAACCTGCGCCCTTCCATTCGGAAAAAGCGCAGGTTTTAGAAGAACAAGTCTGGCGCTATCTTATTGCACGAAACGCCGCACCGCATCCTCAGCAGCATCTGCAGCCACCTCAGAGGGAGAAAGCTCAAAGGATTCATCAGGGCAGCTGAGTCTTTGCTTTGCTTGCAAGAAGGCGAGCACGTTTGCAAGACCTTGCCCCTGAGCATACTCAATTGTTTCAGCGAGCTCAGACTTGCTGCGAATCAGGATATTCAGCATAGGCCCGTTCGTATATTTTATAGCGGAATGAATGCCCGGGGTACGGTCCATCATGGGATTTTCCGCGATAATCTTCAGCGCGACTTCCTGCTGATTGCGCACTACCGCCTGCACGAGCTCGGATGGCTGGGCCGCAGGCATACGGTGCGCATAAGCATATCCACCATACACAGCACCGGCGATACACACCATATTCAGCACGGCAAGCAGATATCCGTTAGTGGATGACACCTCCTCACGAGTGGTGGTGCGAATGGAGCCCCACACCAGCTTAAACATCCACGCAAAAGCAAATGCGCAGCCCAGGCGACCAAGGAACGATACTTTCTCTCCGTTCTGCTTACGCCCACCAAATATCACCCAAATACCTGAGAGAACCACAAGGATGGAACAAAGCTGGCTAAGAATATCCACAAACAAGCGGCCGAACGCCGCAAATATAAGCCCGAAAATGCCGGCCTGCGGGTTGCATCTCTTCACCAGAATGAATGAAAGAACCAAAGAAAGAATAAAAAGAACCCCAGCAATGATAATCGGAGCCTGAAGATAAGGAAGCAGATCATCACCTCGCCAAGCCATATAGCCAAAGCCCACCAATGAAGTCCAGCAGGCTAAGCCCAAGGGAACGGAAAGATAAACATCTCCCATACCATAATGCAAATCTACCTTCTGTGCCGTGGCTACTAAAAGCCCCACAAACCCCAATACCCCCAATACAGCAGCAACCACCAGCACCACATCCCAAACACTGTGGTGAGCGACCTCCGGCAACGGCTCAGCCTGTACGGACGCAGCATGTACAGGCGCCGTCAGCGCAAACAAGAACAAACCCGACAATAATGTATGTAATTTATTCATTATGCAGCAAAATATGTTAATTTATTATTCTTCCCCATCCCTTTTACGACGACCAAAAAGCTTGCTGAAACTGAATGTTCTGCCTATAGAGAAACCACCAATGCTTTTATTCAAACGCACTCCGCGGCTACTTACCGTAGCACGCCCTACATCACTTTTACCAAAACTGAGGGAGAGGCCCGAGCGGCTGATATTGATATACAAGATACCGGGAATAATCGGTATTCTGTGATACAGGGGAGCTGAGCGATTGTATGAACGACGTCTTGCCATAGCGGGAACAACTGAAGTATAACGAGATAATCACTGACTGTCAAGTGAAGAAAAAATAAAAAATTATTGAACAAACACCGGAGAAACCATGTCTAAGATATCCGTTATGAAATCATCTTCCATACTTACAGCCATAGTTGCCATGCTTCTGACACCTCAGGTAGCTCAGGCAGATATCGGCGTCACACGCCCGGCTGTTCCCACTGCTGCACAGCAAACCATTCAGGGGAACTGTGACCTCATGGCATCCAATGTTGTACGAGCGGTCTACGAAGGCCTTCAGCAGCCTGCAGGCGGCACAATCGGAGCTCCGCGTGCCATGTTTAGAGTACTGGAAAACCTAGGGCACCGCCGTTTCGTACGCTATGGTGATGGCGTCATGCACGAGGAAATGCTCTTTGCCGTTGCGATGGACAATTCGATGCCGGGACAGCCCCCGGCAGTAGTGGACATCATCAGCCGCATGCAGCCGGGCGACGAGGCTATCATGAAGATAGACCACCTCTTCATTTTCAATGAGCCCTATGGCCAAAACGTACGGCCTTGCACCCGCATCTCGATACGAGAAACGGGGCCAGGAGCAGCAACTGCGGCACCCACACCTCCGGCCCAGCAGGCACCGGCCCCGGCAGCAGGAGGCCCCCAGACAGCGGCACCTGTTCAACAAGCCACTGTGAGCGAGAGCCTGAGCACACAGGTTCGTTATCGACCGGATGGCCGCGGCGGACTCATTCAGGAAAGGATTGACATCCGCACGCGCTACAATTCCGCCACCGGAGAAACCACCACGCGAATGTTTATCAATGGGCAGGAAGTAGACCCAGCCGCCCAGCAGCCAATCGCAGCAGACACCTCCGCCCCTACAGCGCCCGGCACACCGGCGCCGCCAAGCGCTCCTCAGGAAGACGCCAGCAACAATGTGGAGCGGATAACGGACTAAGTTTTCACAGCATAAGCCCCGGTTAAATACCGGGGCTTAATAATTCAAGCAGGCTTCAGCGTTTAGCGGTCAGCATATTCCCACATGAATCACATGTGTAGTATATGCAGGAGGTGACTCCTCCCACCCGAAAAGCTGCCTCCCCACAGATGGGGCACTTGCGCGGACGAGTAAAAAGATAAAACGCTGAGGCAGCAAGCGCAAATCCACCGCCCACCAAACAAATGGTGGCAATCTCCCCCACCCCGGTAATACCGCATACGATACCCGAAAGCAGCAAAGCAAGCCCCAGCGCCAACAAGCGGCAAGCCATGCGAGCCACTCGAAGCAGAACCGGCGGCACTTGCTCCAGCTCCGGCATGGTTGCAGAAAAGGTCAGCGTCTTTTCCACCTCACCGGCCTCAGCTTCATGACTCATGGTAACAGCAGGAATCTCCGTTTGGAGAGGGAAGAAATGCAAATAGCGCTGATGCCCCATATCCAGCACCATAGCGAGCGAATCTTCGCCTTTCCTATCAGCCAGCAATATACGGCGCACCTCGCAGCCAAGGAGTGCCTCAGCCGCTGGTTCAGGAGCAGCCCCCACCGGCAGGGAATTCACACGCCGCAGCGCAACGCCTTGGGGCGTACTACAGGGGCGAGTGGAATACAGCAGCCCACTCATGCGCAGGTAGTAACCGGCCTCAGCATTTTTTTCTTCGCCCGGCACGCGCAGCACCTCTTCCAACACACCGGCGGCACCTTCAAATGGATGGATTTGTATCATAACCTGTTATACAGAAATGAAAAGCTCCCGTCCGGCGGCTTTTCACACGGACGGGAGCTGAAACACGTTTCCGAAGACTTATCAGTACTTCTTCACCACAGCCATCATGGCATCCATCTGCTTCTCGATGGACTCCACAAGAGCCATCTGGGTGCGGGTGCGGTCCAGATTGTGCTCGGGGCGCTTAATCTTGAAGTAGGTGTCACCCTCGAGGTAGTCCGTCAGGAAGCGCATACCGCATTCCATGGTAAGCAGCTTACCGGAGAACGGCAGCAGTTCCTTCTCAAGCGGAGTGAGGAAGGTGGCAGCCTCGCAGTAACCCTTAGCCAGAGCCTCGAAGTACTCCATGCGCATGGTCACCAGAGAGGTGTTCTTCTCGTCCTCAGCAGCGGGAGAGGTGGAAGTACGAATCATATCACCGAAGTCGTACAGAGAGGAACCGGGCATGGTGGTGTCAAGGTCAATCACGCAGATACCCTCACCAGTCACATCATCAAGCATCACGTTGTTGAGCTTGGTGTCGTTGTGAGTCACACGCAGGGGCAGCTCGCCGCTGGCGAGGTAGTTCACTACCTTGTGGCAGTCAGCCTCGCGGGAGAGGTACCAGTCAATCTCCTTCTGCACGCTCTTAGCACGGCCCAAGGGGTCTGTGGCGATAGCATTCTGGAAGGTCTTGAAGCGCTTGGTGGTGTTGTGGAAATCAGGGATGGTCTCAAACAGAGGAGCGCCGGGAAGGTTGGCACCGAGCTTCTGGAAATTACCGAAAGCACGGGCTACCTCAATGCACTGGCCGGGGTTCTCAATCATGTCGTACGTGCGAGCACGATCAATGAAAGGATACACGCGCCATACGTTGCCCTCTTCATCCTGAGCGTAAGGCTTGCCGTCACAAGCATTCACGATGGTGAGAGTGCGGCGGTATGCCTCCTTACACCCCTCGGCAAGAAGAACACGCAGAGCCTCATCAGTCACGCGCTTCACGTTCTCCATCAGCGGGATGGGCTGCTTGAAGACGTTGCTGTTAATGCGCTGAAGGATGTAGCTCACGCGCAGACCGGCCTGGTCAACAACCACACGGAAGGTGTCGTTAATATGACCGGAGCCATAGGACTCACCGAATACATAATCACCGCGAAGGTCAAAGAGACCAGCGATTGCTTTGATATCGTACATAGGTTCAGTAAGTTTTATAACCTTATCAGCCGAGCTTGGCGGGATATACGCCATCCTCCACAAGCTTGGCAATGCTCTCTACCACAGCGGGCTTGTCGCTCGGGTAGGTCACGCCCAGCCAGTTGGCGGTGGTCTTAATGACACGGCAGTCAGCCTTACCATTGTGGATAAGCTCGTCCACCACAGTGGGGATGTAGCACTCACTCTTCAGCTCAGAGCCATGGGCAGCCAGGAAGCGAGTGAAGTGATCCTTAATCTGGCCAATGAAGGAAGCGGGGAATACCCAGAAGTTCATGGAAACAAGCTCCTCGGGATCCACGGGATTACGCTCGCCGGAGAGAGAATCACCACGGCATACGCCGTCCTCCTCAGTCTTAATCTTGGTGTACTCCTCCACGCTGTCGAGGTAGCCATCCTTAATACCACAGATACCGCGGTTCACGTCACCGTGATCACTCAGAGTATTCTTCAGGGGATAGCCAATCATGCCATAGTGCTCCTTGCAGGGGCAACCGGCATCAGAGGTAAGGAACTCAGCGGCCTTCACGAAGGCGTCTGCGCCGTAGAAGTCATCAGCATTCACCACACCGAAAGGCTCATTCACCACGTCACGAGCTGCAAGCAGAGCGTGAGCGGTACCCCAAGGCTTCACGCGGCCCTCAGGCACGCTGTACCCCTCAGGCAGATCATCAAGGCTCTGGAAAGCGTAGTCCACCTCAATCTTACCGGCAAAACGGGCACCTACCTGGCTCTTAAAGGCCTCCTCAAAATCCTTGCGGATAATGAAAACTACCTTACCGAAACCGGCGCGAATGGCATCATACACGGAGTAATCCAGAATTACTTCACCGTTGGGGCCCATGGGGTCGAGCTGCTTAAGGCCACCGTAACGGCTGCCCATACCTGCTGCAAGAACAAGAAGTGTAGGTTTCATGATAAATATTAGTTAAAGATTATGTGTACAGTAGTACGTGCGCCCATTTTAGCGGCTAACCCACCTGATTGCAAGCCTAAACTACACGAATACCAAGCATTCCGCGCCATTTTATCATCTGTATAGGCTCGTCTATAGTTAAAATGGGAAGAAAATAATTCACACATAAATGGTCGGTTTTATTCCAAAAGAAAGGCCGGAAGATATAACTTCCGGCCTTTCTTTTTCAGCGTATAGTAAGAAATAGGTAAGCTCAGAATCCCTGAATCTCTCTGCCGGTACGAGCGGCATAATCAGCGCGCTGGTCATCACCCATGGCCCCCACAGCAAAGTAGCGAGCTTGCGGGTGATTAAAAATGAGAGCGCACACAGCGGAGGACGGTTTCATCATGCAGGTTTCCGTCAGAGTAGTCCCGGTGCGGGCAGAAGCATCCAGCAAAGAGAAGATGGTACGCTTTTCCACATGGTCCGGCTGACTGGGATATCCACAGGCAGGACGAATCATTTTAGAATTCTCCACAGGCCACACCTGCTCCACCACCGCTTGGGTACATTCAGCAAGCGCCTCCGCCAGCATATTGGCAATGGCGGCAACTAGCAACGCATTGTAGGGATCATTCGCGGCGTCCAACTCGGCAGCCCACTCGTCCGCGCCACAGATAGCCACCTGCATAGCACCCACATAACCGCCCTGCCCGGCCACATAATCAGCCAGAGCCAGACGTGCCTTATCACTCACTTGCTGCTGACGGAGAGTATAAAGCACGGTACCATCCTGCAGTAAGATATCATCACCTGTACGCCCCGCAGGCCATACACCAAAACATGCGCGTGCCTGCAAGCGCCCCTCAGCCACAGCTCGGGCCAGCAGAGCCTCAGCATCCGCGCGCAGAGTCTGAGCTTCGCGCCGCTTTTCTTCAGAGCCACCAAGCATACCGAAGGTGCGCAAGGTAATGCTCCAATCAGCATTATCCATCAACTGCTGCCAGCTCAGCGGATAGTCCGGCTGCGGCGTGTGGCAGGCACATCCGGTAGGCACACCTACAGTGAATACGCCCGTGCGGAGAGGCATGGGCTGAGGTTCATCGCTCTTCAGAGCAAGGGCTCTAGCCTCAGCCAAGGGCAGCAGCGGAATATTCTTCTGCTCATGCTCCGCACACAGGCGAGCCTGCTCAGCCTTCTGAGCCGCAATAAACTCATCACGACCGGCACCACACAAGGCAGCGGCCACGGGCACAATACTGCCGGCATCTGCCGTCTGCAGCACAATGCCATTCGGATATTTGGGGGCAATCTTCAGGGCGGTATGAAGCGGGCTAGTCGTCGCGCCACCCACGAGCAGCGGAATATTCATTCCCTCTGCCTGCAGCGCTGCAGCCACACGAGCCATTTCATCAAGAGACGGAGTAATCAGGCCACTGAGTGCCACCAGAGAGGCACCTTCACGGCGAGCGGCCTCGATGATATTCTCACAGGGCACCATCACTCCTAAATCGACCACACGGAAACCATTGCAGGACAGCACCACACTCACGATATTCTTGCCGATATCATGCACGTCTCCCTTCACGGTAGCCAGCACCACGGTGGCAGCGGCAGGCTGCCCGGCCTGTTCAGCCTCCAGTAACGGAGTAAGGATGGCCACGCTCTGTTTCATCACGCGGGCACTCTTCACCACCTGCGGAAGGAACATCTTGCCAGAGCCGAAAAGCTCACCCACCTGCTTCATGCCATCCATCAAAGGCCCCTCAATCACAGCCAGCGGGGAGCCACAAAGTTCCAAGGCCTCGCGTGTATCAGCCTCAATATAATCGGTCTGGCCATTTACCAAGGCCTGAGCCAGGCGCTCCTGCACGGGCAGAGTGTGGCGCTCCACCTGCTTCTTCGGAGCCGGAGCGGGAGCACCGGCACCTGCAGCCTTAAGCGCGGCCTTGGCTTCTGCCAACTCCTGAGCATATGCGATGAGGCACTCCGTGGCATCCTCACAGGTATTCAGCAGCACATCCTCCACCAGCTTGCGGCGGTGGGCGGGAATACTCTCATACGGGGTCATGAGAGCAGCGTTCACGATGCAAAGATCACAGCCACTGTGGTGAAGGAACGCACTGTGCATCGCTTCACGTACAGGGTTGTTACCGCGGAAGGCAAAGCTGACATTTGAAATACCGCCGGAGATATGGCAGAGCGGATGACAGCGGCGAATCTCAGCAGAAGCCCTGAAGAAATTCAGCGCAAGATTGGCATGCTCTGGCAGACCGGTGCCAACCGTAAGCACGTTCGGGTCAAAAATGATATCCCCATCCTCAAAGCCGACCACACGGGTAAGGAGGTCATACGCGCGGTGAGCAATAGCCACGCGATCCTCATAGCCACTGGCCTGCCCATTCTCATCAAAGCCCATCACCACCACCGCCGCACCGAAACGGCGGATGATGCGAGCCTGATGCAGGAACTCTTCCTCACCATTCTTCAGAGAGATAGAGTTCACGATTGCCTTACCCTGTACGCATTTCAGGCCGGCCTCGATAACCTCCCACTTGGAGGAATCAATCATGCAGGGCACACGTGCGATATCCGGCTCGGCTGCCACCAAGTTCAGGAAGCGGCTCATGGCAGCAGGGCCGTCAATCATGCCGTCATCAAAACAGAAATCCAGCACCTTGGCGCCCTTCTGCACCTGAGCACGAGCAATTTCCAGAGCTTCTTCATATGCCCCCTCTCTAATAAGGCGAGCAAACTTGGGAGACCCGGCCACATTGCAGCGCTCACCCACATACAGCAAGCCATCACTGCTGTGGTGATTATATGCCTCCAGCCCACTGAGGCGCAGCATACCATCCTGAGCGCGGGTCGGTATTACACGGGGAGCAAAGCCGCTCACAGCCTCGCGAATGGCAGCAATGTACTCGGGCGTAGTGCCACAGCAACCGCCCACGAAATTGATAAGCCCCTGCTCAGCATAGGTACGGAGAATGCCGGCCATATGCTCCGCGCTGTGCGCATAACCACTCGGGCTCAGCGGGTCAGGCAGCCCCGCATTAGGATACATACTGATAGCGCAGTCAGCCAGGCTGCTGAGTTCCTGAGCAAAGGGCAGCATCAGATCAGCCCCCAGAGCACAGTTCACACCCACGCTCAAAGGCTTCGCATGACGCACGGAGTTCCAGAAAGCCTCCACCGTCTGCCCGCTCAAGGTACGACCGGCGCGATCTGTAATAGTGAAGCTAATCATCACAGGCGGCAGCTCACGCTCATCCCGGAGCTCGGCTATGGCATACAGGCAAGCTTTAGCATTCAGCGTGTCGAAAATGGTTTCCAGCAGCAGCACATCCACCCCACCATCCGCCAAAGCGATTACCTGCTCACGATAGGCGCGGCGAAGCTGGTCAAAATTGATAGCGCGATAGCCGGGGTCACTCACCTCCGGAGAGAGAGAAGCCGTAACAGCCATCGGGCCAATGGAGCCCGCCACCAAGCGCGGACGTCCATCTGCCACAGCCGCGGCATCAGCTGCGCTGCGGGCAATAGCACAAGCAGCAAGATTCATCTCACGCACCAAAGCCGTCAGCTCAGCATCAGCCAACACTGCTTCATAGTATTCCTGATTGTGCTTCTGCTCTGCAGCACCGGGAAAGAAGAACTCATGCTGGCCGATACTTGTGGCAGAAAAGCTGCAAGTGCTGATGATATCCGAGCCGGCCGCGAGGTACTGCTCGCACATATCGCGAATGATATCCGGGCGGGTAAGCACCAGCACATCATTATTGTTGCGCAAATCCTGCGGGTACTTACCACGGTCCGCAAAAAGCTCGCCTCGGTAATCATCCTCCTGCAAGCCGTGCTTCTGAATCATTGTCCCCTGCCCACCATCAAGCATGATAATCCGCTTACCAAGTGTATCTTGCAGCCAGGCGATTCTCGTCTTTGCATCCATCGTTCTGTTATTAATTTAAAGGGTTAAAAAACGGGCGGCCTCCGGAGAGAAGCCGCCCTGATATATAAAGCTGTTACAACCGGACCAATCGCTTAGCGGCGGGCAGCAGGGTTGCGGTGCCATACGATTACACCCTTACCCAAGGCATAAAGGTATGCGAACATCAGAACAGCGATGAACACGGTCATAGATGCAAAAGCAGCGCAGTTGTTCATCACGAACTCCTTAAAGCCCAGCGCCCAAGGGTACAGGAATACCACCTCCAAGTCAAACACCAGGAACAGGATGGCAACGATATAATACTTAATGGAGAAGAATGAAGGAGCACCCTCACCCTCAGGTACGTTACCGCACTCATAGGGAACGTCCTGTGCCGGCTGCAGCCTCGCACGACGCCCGAAAATCACACTAAGCACAATAATCAGACCGGCAAATCCAAAACCGGCCACTAACTGGATAAACGCTGAAAAATATTCCTGAAGCATGGCTTAACGGGGTTTTTTATATCATCTCAGAAACAACTTGTCAAGATTTTACTGCTGACTTTAACGCGCGGTGATGGATTTTCATGATTCTCGTGAAAAAGTTTTCCCGCCACAGCACATTCTGGGACAAGAGCTGATACAAATAAAGGCGCAGGCATTGGAGCGGGAGCGCCGGTTACCACACTAAGCTGCCTACCAGCAGCAACAGCAGCTCCCACCCCATGCCTGCTCACCTTATTCGGAGAGTCACCCGCGATAAGCCGATGACCAGGGTAGCAGAGGCAATGACTCCCGGCATCGCCACCCTTCAGTCTTGGTAAGATTGAACCGCAGACAGGAGACAGCGATGAGGGCTACGAATCATATGACTTCGTTTGAATGAGAAGTCATCATCTGACTCGGGGTTTTTATGTGAAAATTTATATTTTCTTCCCCCTCGAGGATGAGGGTATCAGTACACGAACGTCTGTATGAGCCATTTGCTCCACGGTCTGCTGAATTAGACCTCATCATAACCGGCTCTGAATACATGCGACGTACGGAAACACGCACCGGAACAATGCCTTGGGCCGTGAGAGTTGGGGTATTGATGGAAAGCATAGAAACCTCGGTCTCCTCCATCGTTCCTACTGCCACTGAAGAATCCTGCAACAGGAAAACAAGTGTAGCCAACAGCACAAAACATGAAGCTGCAAGTGGAGCCCACATGCGCCATGATCGAGAACTGTTGCGATTTCTACGCACTATATCCACCTCCGCCGCAAGCGTGCGCTTCAAGCTCGCGAGAAACGACTCCGGCAGCGGAGCCGGGGAAAACTGTGAGGAAATTTCTTGCCTCAAATCAGCGGCCTCGCGAATTTCTCGGCTGAGGTTCAGCATGGCGTTCAGACAGCGACTTCGCACAGCAGGAGGAATACTCACAGGCGAAGTTCGACAGAGTTCTTTGGGTGCTTGCTGTTCTCTCATAGTATCTTACTCAGGCAAAGGGTTCTGCGCGAGCATCTCGCGAAAAAGAGCGAGAGCACGTCGATATCGGGAAGTAACAGAGTTCATATTTTCACCGGTCAGCTGGGCAATCTGATTAAAGGTAAGCCCTTCCCAGATTTTCAGTATGAGAACCTCCGTGTAATTTTCAGGTAGCGTATGAAGCACATACTCCACATGGCGGCGGTGCAATTCATCATCCAGCTCACAGCGGAGCCAGGGGTCATCCTCAGATGGTTCAGGACGAACATTCTGCTCATAGCTCAGCCTAGTTAAACGACGGCGAGCTTCATCTGCTGCAAGATGGCGAATAGCAGAGAGCGCATAGGAAAGCCACTGGGATGGCTCCCCCCTAAACTCCCCACACTCCACAGCCCGCACAAGCTGCAAAAGAGCATTCTGAAGCACATCCTCGGCATCCGCCTGTGAACGCGTCTGCTGGCGGGCATAAAGAAAGAGCCGTGCGCTGTTTTCATCCAGCCACGTCTCCCAGTTTATGCCTTTACTGCCTTTATCGGAAGCAGCCCCTGTTCGAGGTGTTCTCATACGATTCCGTATTATAAGGCGTATGAGAAAAGTTTTTTGTTCAAAAAAAATGCATTTTGTGCAAAAAAAAACATAATATATCGGCTCATCTCTTGCCGAAAATCATGTCCATAGCTGCATTAAGAAAAATAAATCGTGTAGGGGGCTTTCGCCCCCCCACACACCACCGTACGTGCCTTTTATGGCATACGGCGGTTTCTCGGCGTGTGATT
>CALABM010000201.1 GCA_937885815.1 uncultured Verrucomicrobiales bacterium
CAAGGGTTCGGCTGGAGGAGGAAGGATATCTGGTGATGATCAGTGATGGAGTGGCGGAACCGAGCCGGGATGAATGGCTGATGGACTTGCTGGCCGGATGGGACGGAGAGGATCCGCAGGCATTGGCCGGCTTGATTCTGACCGAGAGTGTCCGCAGGGAAAAACTGCAGGATGACTGCGGAATTCAGGTGCTGTATCGCCCAACGGCCCGAGAAAAATTGGTTTGAGAAGGTATAGGGAATCCATCTGTGCGGAACAATGAAAGCATCAGCATAAGGAGGCTTTTGGCAGATGGTAAAGGGTATTTCCAGAAAAGTGGTTGTGGTGGATTCTCCGGATCAGAGATTTTTTGAACAGGCAATCTTTATTTTAAAAGATAATGCTGAAAAATTACTATGGGTGCCTCCGTCTATGCCCGCATCAAGGGCGTGAAGGACTGCAAGGTTCCCCAGACCGACTGCGCTGCCAACTTCGAGGTGTACAAGCAGTACTATGCTAAGGCTCTCACTCAGGGGCTCGTGCTCTCCGCACATGACCTCTCCGAGGGTGGTCTCGCCGTAGCCGCTGCTGAGATGGCCTTCTCCTGCAAGGGCGGCATCAGCATTGACCTGGACAAGCTGCCTACCAACGGCGGCTGGCAGAACAATGCCGTTCCCTGCTTCTCTGAAAGCACAGGCCGCTTCCTCGTGGAAGTGGATGAGGACCTCGCTGAGGATTTCGCCGCCGCCATGGCCGGCACGCCCTGCGCCCGCATCGGCACTGCCACCACGGATGGCCAGCTCACCATCACCGCCAAGGGCAGCACCGTGCTGCAGGCTGAGATTGCTGAGCTGAAGAGCATCTGGAAGAACGGCTTAACTCCCTTCTATTGATAGTTAATAGAAAATAGTTGATACTACTTCCTCATTCGTAATTCGTAACTCGCAACTCGTAATTTTTACTATGCCTCACGCATTACTTCTCAAATATCCCGGCACTAACTGCGACGTGGAAACCGAGCGCGCCCTCATGGCTGCCGGCTTCTCCACTCAGGTGCAGCCCATCGCCACCGCTACCCCGCAGCACGTCGCTAAGGCCCAGCTCGTGGTCTTCTCCGGCGGCTTCTCCTATGGTGACTACGTGATGAGCGGCCGTCTGGCCCAGCTGGAAACAGAGCGTTTCCTGGGCGATGCCCTGCACAAGCACCACGCCAACGGCGGATTCCTCTTCGGCATCTGCAATGGCTTCCAGATTCTTACCAAGCTCGGCATCCTGCCCAAGGCTTCCCTCATCTGGAACAAGAGCGAGCGCTTCGAGTGCATGTGGGACAAACTCGTGAAGGTGGCCCCGAACTGCCCCTTCACCACTTACCTGCCTGAGAACTTCGAGCTGCCCTCCGCTCACGCTGAAGGCCGCCTCGTCTGTGAGCCCGGTGACGCCCAGAAGTACTTGGAGAACGGCTGCGTGGCCCTCCAGTACGCTGATAATCACAACGGCTCCGAGCTCCGCATCGCAGGTCTGCAGGATCCCACCGGCCGCGCCATGGGTCTCATGCCGCACCCCGAGCGTTTCCTCAAGCCCCGCCACCACTATGACCCGGATTGGTCCGGTGATGCGGATTGGGGCTGGGGCTACTACTTCTTCAAGGGCGCCTTTGATGCCCTGAAGTAAGAGCTCGCATACTCCCCTCACCATCCCTGCCTGCGCCACACGCAGGCGGGGATTTTTTTGCGCTTGACATACAAAGCCTCCGCGCGTAAAATCCCGCCCATGTCACGCTATAACGGAGAACAGGTACTGGTGGTGCCCCGCGCAGCTTTTGAAGCCGTGGGAGCCTTCAATGGTGTACAGTTAAACCCGCAGGACTACCTCGCCGCCTTCCTGAAGCCCGGCGTGGCACAGTATCTGGACCGCGATATCGCGGAGGAAAGCCCCGAGTACAAGCAGATTATCGCCTACGCCATCTTCTGCCATCAGGGCAAGGTGCTCACCTACGCCCGCACCAGCAAGGGCGGTGAAGCACGCCTGCATGATAAGATGTCCCTCGGCATCGGCGGCCACATCAACCCCGTGGACGGCCTCGCTGAGAACCTCTCCACCTACCTCGCCGGTGTGGAGCGCGAAATCCGCGAGGAAATCTCCTTCTCCGGCACGGCCACCCAGCAGCTTTACGCTGTCATTAATGATGATACGAACGAAGTCGGCTCCGTGCACCTCGGCATCGTGCACCGCTTTGAGCTGGATAGCGATGAGGTGACACCGCTGGAGAAAAAGCTCACAGACATGCGCTTCTGCTCTCTGGAAGAGCTCTCAGGCCCCCTTTACGAGCGCCTCGAGACATGGTCCGCCATCTGCGTGGACGCCCTGAAGCAGCAGGGCTGATTCCACCCACAGCCTCTTTTCATCCGCCCCCTCGCCACCATGGCAACAGGGGGCGGATTTACTTTTCTCAGCTGCAAATGTGTGCAAAATGTGGCCATAAAATGAATTAACATATGTTATTTTTTTCTCGGTGTATTTACAGAGCGGAAAAAATATGATAGAGTGAAAGACAGTAGGAATGCACTATGAACAGCTCTTCCCCCAGTTCTTTTTCCCTTGCCAGCCATCTGGACACCCGCTTCAGCGCCACGGCTCTTATCGCCCTGGTGGGAGCCATCATCTGCACCATCGGTATCTACACACTCCCGGAAACGGTGAGCGGCAAGAACTCCCCCATAGAGTACACGCAGCTCGTGCTGCTAATCATCGGGACACGCCTCTGCTTCACGGCTAAGCAGCGTCCGGCGCTGTACAGGGTGGTGGCCTTCCTGCTCATTTTCCTCTTCCTCCGAGAAATTAACTACGGCCGCACCCTTGCCTGCTTTGCAGACCCCACGGATCCGAATAAATTTCCCAAATGGAAAGACATCCCCTACGGCTGGGTAGCACACGTGCTCGTGGGCGTCTACCTTGTGAGCCTCGCCGCGGTCTTCATTTTCCGAGGGCACTGGAAATCCTGCCTAGAGCTGCTGACGGGCTATCGCATTCCGCTCTGGAAGAGCATCATCCTGCTGCTGGCAATCATCGGCGCCCGTGTTACGGAAAGCTGCGTGCATAATGACCGCGTGGAAGAACTCTTCGAGCTTTCCTTCTACATCACCCTCCTCTGCTTCGTGTGGCAATACACTCGCGGAAATCTCCGCAGTACCGCCGCCGCAGAGAATGCCTAATCCCGCTAATTTCAGGAAAACAAGGGCTAAATCCACATTCAGCTTGCCTTACCGCGGTGAATATGCTAGATTAGGCACGTTATGAAAACCAGTTTTACACGCCGCGCCACCGGCTTCACTCTCATTGAGCTCATCGTGGTTATCGCTATTCTGGGAGCATTGGCCGGCATCTCGGCCCCCTTCATCATCTCCCGCATGAACGCAGCGGACACCACCGCCTGCCGCTCCAACATGCAGCAGCTCTCCCAGCTGGGCATGAAATACTCTCAGGATATCGTTCACAGCAGCCTCCTGCCCACCAGCGGTATGGATGATGATGAAGATACCCCGTATGATGAAAGCCAGGGCTGGTGGCTTGCCCTCGCTCCGGAAATGAGCGGCACCGTCCTGCCCCGTGACGCTAAATCCAAGATGCGCGTGCCCGTCATCTTCCACTGCCCCGGCCACCAGCCTGAGCAGAATGATTCCTTCCTCGCGGACACCCGCACCATCTCCTACGTCTCTTGGACTGATGGCAGCGAGGACCCCGAGAACCCGAACTCCTGCATCCGCACCTCCACCCGCCAGAACTTTGACATCCTCCCTTGGCTCTCCGATGGTAACCCCGTGGCCGGCCAGAGCGTGACGGATATCACCTCCTTCCGCAAGCAGGTGCTGCCCGCACTCTCCCGCCATGAGAACACTCTCATCGTTGTGTACGCCAGCGGCCTCGTGAAAGCCATTCAGGTGGAAAACCCGGAAGAGGTGAACGCCGAAGCTCTCTTCCGCCGCATAGCCCCCTCTCTCGCCAAGCGCGCAGAGAACTCCCGCGGCGGTGATGACGAGGAGGATTAATCCCCCCCTCTGCTATCCGAATCCTCTCAACGGCGCCGTGCTGCGGGTTCCTACACCCCCTGCCACGGCGCCGAACCTTTTTCTTGGGGCAGGCCTGAACGAGATACCGCCCCTTCTGAACCAGCTCTTTGTACATCCACATGCTTTCTCCACTCACCACTCCGCACCTGCTCCGCGGCCCGGTTATCGTAGGCCTTAGCGGCGGGCGGGATTCCGTGGCTCTGCTGCACCTGCTGCACCGCCACGGCTGCAGCCTGCACGCCCTGCACGTTCACCACGGCATACGCGGCG
>CALABM010000202.1 GCA_937885815.1 uncultured Verrucomicrobiales bacterium
TCCTACGTTCAGCCAAAGCAAATATGGAATCACATTATAATATATTGGATAGAAGCGTTTTATGAAATCTGCTTCGCAATTCGGGAGCCTGTCACATCGCTTGTAAGAGGTCAAGGAAAATGAAATACAGCATTCGCGGAGGATGGGCAGAATCAACGCACAAAACACCACCCGCAAGACCATGCCCCGCACCCAGCTGACCAAGGGCTCCACTTCGAGCAAATCCTCGGCTTTTGGCTCTGTTTTTGCGCTTTTTCGCACTAATAGCTTGCGGAGCCTCCCGGATTCTGGTAGCATACCCCGTATGGTGTATCAGTCTGTAAAAATGCTTGTTACGAGCCTCGTCATGCTTAGTAGTGTCGTCCTGCTCAGCGGTTGTTGGCATCCTACCGTAGCAACGGTTCAGCCGCCTACGGTGCCGGGGTGTTCCCACCTACTGGCTATTCCCATGCAAGATGATGACGGAGCAGTGAACGATTGGGCAACTACCCTGTATGTGCCGATTCATGTGGATCCTACAAAAAAAGGACAAGCCGCTTTCTGCTTCGGGGAGCCCGTATGTATGCCTCATATTCCTTCTCGCCTGAGTTTTGTGCCAAAGTGGGTATGGGGAAAAATCAAAAACGGACGATTTGAGGGGGAAATGATTATGTCTATCACCAATGTCCACGATTATCCCTTTTGGGGGCATGCCATCTTGAAATTGTCGGGGGATATTCCTTCTCCCGGCGCGTCATCACCCGCCCCCGTTCAATACACCATCTTAGATAATTTCGATATAAGCATCCACCCCAAAAATGCGTGGTATTCTCCACCGTGGTATCAATTCAATATGCGTTTGAATCTTCTGCCTCAAACGTCCATAAACGCAGTGCAGTGAGCGTCTATTTATTAGAAAATCTGCACTTTTCTGCAATTTTTTGTTGCGGATTCGCGGCGAGATGTGTTAATAATACTCAAGGGGGGAATGTTTATCTGATTAATTTACAATGATGTCAACGCTCAGAACGTATTTGTATTCACTTTTAAGTGTATCCTTGTGGGTTGTTTCATGTCAAAATACTCGTTATGGCTATTTTTACATAACGGAAAATCAGGTGGAGGAAATGACTTGTGCTGAGGCGAGAGCGTATCTCTGTCATCATTATGGCATTACGGAAGAGGAGTACGTGCCCTATTTGAGCAAAGCCTTTGAATTCAATAATCCGGTGGTAGATGTTACTCTTTTGCTAAAAGCCGGGGCAGATCCTAATGCCATCATTGATAAGGAAAAAGGATTAACATCAGCCCATATGGCATGCCTTGGTGCGTGGGGTAACCATCACCGGGGACTTTATGTCCTGCAAGTGCTTAAAGATTATGGCGCAGACTTCAACAAAACTTCCAATTTGGGGCATACCCCTTTGCATTATGCCGTCCAGAATCGCTATGAAGAAGCCTGTGAGTATCTTCTGGAAACATGTAACGTAGATACCGAGATAAAAAACAATGCAGGCTTCACACCCTTATTATGGGGCGCTTATGGAGTATGTACTCATGGAGATGACGATGTTAGAACAGAGAATATCGTGAGGATGCTCATCAATCACGGTGCCGACATCCATGCTACAGCTTACGATGGTAAGGTGAATATCTTGAACTTTTACATAGACAGAGGAGACGAAGAATTTGCATCCTACTTAAGGCAATTAGGTGTAAAATACATCGAATTCCGCAAAAATTGGTAATTACATATTATCTACAAAATAGTTAATTTAGTAGTAATAATCGCTAAGTATGACCATGCCCCTCATCCACAGAATCCTGACCACCACAGCCCTGTGCCTTGCGGCGATGGGGCTGAGCTCGTGCTATTCAACTCTGCACCAATATGCGTGGCAACGAGCTAAGGTAGTGGATGATGCATGGTTCTGGAAGGAGGATTCCAAGCTTTTTCGTGTGGGCGATAAGGTTTACGCCAAAGTATACCATGGTGCCGGACGTGGAACTTACGAAGGCGGCTTTGGGGTTCTCTGTCTGGAGCCGGGAGCCGCATCCTTCTCCCCCATAGAAGGCAAAGTGAAGCCATTTTACGTCCGTCTGAATGCTTTCAGTTGTGCTGAGGTGCTGAATGCATCGGCAAGAGATAACGCAACGGTGGATACCATTTCTCTTGAACCTCACTTTCCCCCTTTGTCGCAGTTGCCTGAGTCTGCTGCTCCGCTGGCGGTACGCGTTATTCGTGCGAGTACGGCAAGCGCCACCTCAGATATGGAAGGTTATGAGAAATTAAGCGATTCTGCTCGTACTGATGCGCACAAATATTATGCATATCCGCTGGGCGGGCTGATGGCCGTAGCGGTGGATGCTCCTTTAAGTCTGGCAATGACGGTGACCGGAGTAACCACGGCTGTGGTGGTCATGCCCATTGCTGCTGTATGGAGATGGTGTAGCTCGAATGAAACGATGCCGACTAATGCGCCTGCAGGGACACAGTCGGTCAATTAAGGTGTTTTAATTGAGTTAAGTAAAACTGCTCTTTTTGATTTTTTTTGTTGCGGATTCGGTGCCGGGAAGTATTATCTTAAGTAAAGGAGATAGATAATAATGAAGACAATTTTCCACAAAATCCTTGCCACCACAGCCCTGTGCCTTGCGGCGAATAGCATGGTACCGCTTCAGGCTGCGGAATCGCTTTCGTACCTGCACCCTGAACAAGCGCAGAGAGTCATTGACATCTATCGACAGACTCCGGAGCTGAGAGAGGAATACGAATCGAGGTGTAATTGGGTTTTTGTTCCCATGCTGTATCATGAAATCACACCGGACTGTTATCTGCTTTGCGTTGAAGTCGGTTCCGGCGCAAGTATTTATTTGTTTAGTTTGGTAAAAAAACAGTCAGATGGCGACTGGCTGCTGCTCAACCATTCATTCATGAGTCCGGAAGAGCCCGGGCATGACCTCCGTTGCAAACTCGAAAACGACCGCTACCTAATCGAAATACAGTGTGGCAGGGAATGGAGAACTGTTTTTTCTGGAAGATTCTCTCAACCGCCTCGTACTTACCAATATATCAATGTCTCCAAATGAAAACTATTTCCTCGTCTATTCCATCGGCAACATAAATGCCGGAAACGCGCAACAAAATGCCCGCCACGAGCGTCTATTTATTAGAAAATCACACGCCGTTCACATGAAAATCCTGAATATCATCCTTTTGACACTTAGTCTGATTGTGGCTTTT
>CALABM010000203.1 GCA_937885815.1 uncultured Verrucomicrobiales bacterium
CGTCAATCGCGAGTGTGCCTTCCTCTACAGTAGCAGTGCCGTTGTATGTGTTGGCAGCAGT
The DNA here is from genome assembly GCA_937885815.1 of uncultured Verrucomicrobiales bacterium. Lineage (GTDB taxonomy): Bacteria > Verrucomicrobiota > Verrucomicrobiia > Verrucomicrobiales > Akkermansiaceae > Akkermansia. Next base: position 62 of record CALABM010000203.1, read on the forward strand.
CAGCAGGAGAGTGCCGTTGCCGGTCTTGCGGAAGGAAGCTTGATTAATCAATGCTCCGCTCACGGTAAGGCCGGCGGCACCATTCGCGGCATCAGCTGTCACGTTGAAGACGAGAGGGACATTGCTGTTCTGTGTGCCGATGGATGCGCTAATTACACTGCCATTGGAGGCCGTGATGGTGCATCCACCTTGATAGAAATCAAGAGAGCCGCGGTAATCCGTGGTGGTGCCGGCAATTGTGCCGCCATCAAGTAAGATGATGTCATTCGTGTCCATCGTGACGCGTGTGGCGCCCACATCAAGTGTGCCTCCGCTCAGAATGCTGATATTCTGAGAGTGCCCCCAACCGAAAAGGTCATTATCGGTGGTGCGTTGCACGGTGGCTCCTTCAGAAATGATGATGGTCTTATTGCCGCTCCAGCCGGTACCGGCACCGTCAATGTTGACGAAAGCCGCATCTGTCACGATGATTTTCTTGAAGTTGTTGAAGGCGGTGTTGACGCCGGTGAGGACGGTGCCGTTACCGGCAACGCAGATAGTGGCGGCGCCAGCGCCTGTGATGTTGGCGGTGGAGCCAATTACCTCAGAAAGCGTCGCTTCCTTGCCGGGTCTCAGTTCAAGCACGGAGCTATCGCCGAGCTCAATAGAAGCAAGGGAGCTGTTGGAAGTAGCCAGGCTGATAGTAGCGCCTGCGCCGACTACTACTCTTTTGGCGGTTATGCTGTGGTCACCAGAGATGCTCACATTCAGGGCATCTTCCACGGTGATGGTGGAACTGCTTACGTCAGAAGAGAGCGTTACGTTAGCGTCAGCAGTGGTAAAGTTTACAGTAGCACCGGGGGAGTAAGCAGTATTGGTGAAGGCAGTATTTGATCCCCAAGTGAGGTTGCCGCCGGCCCATTCGCAAATGCTACTGTTGCTGGCTTTGGAGTATACCACGGAATATTGACCATCAGCATCCTGCTTCAAATAATAGAAGCCTCCTAAGCCCTGATAGTTGTCTTCGGTGATTTCGGTATCGGTACGGGTCCACCCTTCGCCGATATCGAGGGTGAGATTGCTCAGCGTTACATTCTGGGCGGAAAGACCGAGCTTCTGAGTGGCCATTGTGCCGACCTCAATATCGTTCAGCTCGGTTTTGATGGTGATAGGGCCTCTGAGGGTGAGCGCTGAATCAGCGGTGAAGTTTATCGCCGCAGTCGGATTATTCAGGTTCACCGTCATGGCGTAGTTGGATACGTTGTCCGTGAGCTTTAGGGTGAAGGAGCTGTAATCGCCGATGTTAATGGTGCTCTCCCACTCCATCTTGCTACCAGTAAGGACAAGATCCAGATGAGAGCCATTGTCGAGATTGATACTGTTACCGATATCGCCTTGGAACTTGTTAATTTCACCATATATGGTGGCGCCATTGTTCAGGGTGAATTTCGGCTGCCAACCTTCCAGTACCAATGAACGGTCTGTTTCGCTACCGAAGGTGACTGCGCCGTCCACAATGATGGTTTCCCACATTTCGGAAGTCGGCGTGCCGGGGCCGAAGCCGGCAAATGTGTCTCCGCCGAGGTTCCAATTCTCGGCATTATTCCAGTCTGCTGCGGTCTTGTCGCCGGTACCGCCAGTCCAGATGTAATCAGCTTGGGCCTGTGGCGCCACGAATGCCGCTGTTACGGCACCGCCAAC
>CALABM010000204.1 GCA_937885815.1 uncultured Verrucomicrobiales bacterium
CTCGCTCTTTCGGGCTTCACCGTGTCGGTGTGCCGAGAAGTATACACGAATCATCTCCACACGTCAAGCACATTTTTGAAAAATTTTGCATTTTTTTGCAACAAAAATTCAAAAACATTGAAAAATCAATGATTTCAAAATCCACTTTTTTGACACTTTTTCGAAAAAGCTGAAATTTTGGCTAAGAAATGCGAAAGAAATGCCTACGAAAAACGCATTTCAAACACACGAGCGCCCAAAATCGTCATTTCTTCACAACTCGACAACTTACTCACCGCTCTAATTCATTGATTTCCCACACTTTACAGACACATCAACAAATATCCAGCTAATATGCGCATTGAACACAACTATCAGTATTTCAGTTGTTTCAAGAATTCTACGCCGCTTGCTGTGGGTATGATAATGAGACGATAACGAGCACGAGTACAGGCCACGTAAAGCTCATTCGGGGTAAAACCTGAGTCGGGACCTTCGTGCGGAGCTGAGATATCCGTAAGGATGACGGCTAAGCTTTCTAGGCCTTTATAGGCCTTAATGGTTTCACCTAGCACACGAGTGGAGGAGGGTGAAAGGCAGCGACGGAGGCGCTCAGCGGCATTTTCGCGTGTTTCTTCATCAGCCGGAAAATCTATAAGCTCCGCGAGAAGAGGGTCTTTCAAGGAGTTTTTCCTACGCCATGGCGTGAGCACGACGATGTCTTGCAGGGCATAATTCTCTGCAAGGAGATTATTTATAGCCTCTTTCACCGCGTCAGCACGCTGGTGGGAATCATCCAAAGGCGGATACACGGTGACTTCGGGGCCCTGAAGAGGAAGAGCACAAGCATCTCCGCCGTTAATAGCGGCACCGAAGGTAGCAATCTGCGCGGAGTTTCGCAAGTTATGCTTCAAGCGCAGGCGCACGGGGAGCTCAGGCATTCCCCCTTCACCTCCGAAAATAACCTGCCCAGCATCAGAAAAGAGGTACAGTTTACCGCCGGGAGCTAGCATTGCGCGAATGAGCTTCCACCATTCCGGGGGAAAATCCTGCGCCTCATCCACAAAAATATGATTAAAGCAATGGCGGCCCTCCGCCTGTACACGCTGAGCAAAAGTATCCAGCGTACCGGTGCTAAAAAAGTCTTTCGGCAGAGGCTCCCCCATCCAAGAACAGAGGCGAGTCAGAATAGTCTGAAAGTTGTCCAGCACCAGTATGCTGGAGGAATCAAAGCGCCGTACGGAGGCAGTCTTCAGCGCGGCATGGCTCCGCAGGTATTCTGCCAGATTGTAATTAAAGCAGGTGATACATACTCGGGCGGAGCCCTCGGCTAAGGCCAATCTCGCGGCCTCTGCACAGAGCATGGAGCTCTTGCCGGAACCAGCGCAGCCTGCCACATGTACGCCGACGGGAGACTCCTCCAGCATAGGCAGCACGCGGCAAAGCGGTGCAGCGGCAGTATTCAAGATGGAGTTAGCCTCTGCAGCATCCACATGCAGCATCATATTCTGCAGCAAGTAACGGCGTACATCGTCCAGTTCCTCCTCAGAAGTGGGGTTATTATAACAGAACAACTTCTCCAAGCGCTCCTGCAGATTATCCTGCAGAGCGGATGTACCACAAAGGTAGAGACGATCATACACCTCATCACGCGGCACCGGTCTGTTACAGGCGGGGAGAAGCTGCTCGTTAATTGCCTTCTTATCTTTCGGAACCTCTGATATGTTCTGGTAATTCTCTACCTTCCCCAGCAGAACAGCGGCACAACGAAACTCCATACGGGAGGTGCCATCAAAGCCCCAGCGAAACTTTTTATCAAGCTCTTCTCGGAGATATCTGGCAGCAAGGTAAGCTTGGTTAAGCGGGCTGCCGTGCTTCACGGCTTCATAACGCCCATCCGTCCCCCTGCGAAACCAAAGGCCATTTTCCACTTTGGCGCTCAGCCAGTTCTTCACCTCCAACACTAAAATGCCACGACGAGGAATGAGCAAAATGAAATCGGCTTCATATGTGATATGCTCTTCATGCCCGGGCCTGCGCTTATCATCCAGCACATGGCGCCAACAGTTGTGGATAACCGTCCAGTCATCAGGCATCTGCTTGAGTGCATCATACACAATGCGCTCACCCACCTGCCCCATATCTCTGGAATCAGTCACTACAAACTCTGCAGGATACATTCTCGCCATATCAGCCAACATTCTACATGGCCGCTCACCATATAGCAAGCAGATTCCACGGTAAAAAACAGATAAAAAAATGCTACGCCATCCTCTACCACCCGTTTCCCGATAAAAACGCGCTACTTTCCGCCGCACGTGCAGTATTTCGGCCTTTACAATCCGCGGCGGGTACACTATAGTATGGGTATGAGCAGTATGAAAGTCTCAGATAATATGGAAGCGCTCATCAAGCTGGCGCTGGACGAAGATTTTGGTGACGGAGACGTGACCTCCACTTATTTTGTACCTGAAGGCCTGCAGGCCCGAGCCCTGATGCGTCCCCGTACGCAGGGTGTGCTCTCCGGCGTAAAAGTGGCGGAGGCCGTATTCCGTGCTGTGGATCCGAGCCTGAAGGTGGAAGTATACCTGCATGATGGTGAATCCGTATCCCCCGGTGCCATTGTGATGATGATTGAAGGCTCAGCCCGCTCCATTCTGGGGGCCGAGCGTACGGCCCTGAACTTCATTCAGCGCCTCTCCGGCGTGGCAACCATGACGAACAAGTACATGAAGGCCATCGCCCACACAGACTGCAAACTGCTGGACACCCGCAAGACCACCCCCGGCTACCGTCTTCTGGAGAAGGCCGCCGTGGTGCACGGTGGTGGCAACAACCACCGCTTGGGCCTTTATGACCGCGCCATGGTAAAAGATAACCACCTCATGACGGATGGAGACACGGCTCACCTGCAGGCCTGCATCGATAAGCTGAATGCAGATAAGCCGGGCGTGGAAGTGGAGCTGGAAGCTGATAATCTGACACAGGTGGAGGCTTTCCTGAAGCTCCGCGGCGTGGATTACATCCTTCTGGATAACATGAGCCCTGAGGATATGGCTCAGGCCGTCAAAATGCGCGGCAAGAACAAGAAGCCTTATTTCGAAGCCAGCGGAGGTCTGACACTGGAGACCGCTCCGGCTGCTGCTGAAAGCGGCGTGGACTACATGAGCTTCGGCTGCCTGACGCACTCCGTGCCCTCCATGGACTTGGGCTTGGACTTCACGGTAGAACGCTAACGCTACTGCATGGAACTCAGCCCACGGGAAGCCCTCATCACCCTCAACCTCATACCGGGGCTGGGTTCCATACGCATTCAAGAACTGCTGAACTTTTTCGGTTCAGCGGAACTGGCCTTGGCCGCCCCGCACAGCATACTGGAGCAGGT
>CALABM010000205.1 GCA_937885815.1 uncultured Verrucomicrobiales bacterium
AAAATTACGGCATCGTGACCAACATCAAAATCGAGGGCTGGGAACCCGCCTCCCGTTAAGGGGAGGCTACATAGAAAGATACCTATGAACACACATTCCATAAAAAGAGGCGACATAGTCCGCATTAAACGCGAATGGCTGAATCCGGGGGAGACCGGAGACGAACTATACCTTGTATTAGAAGAATGCGGTATTAACCGCATTCTGATACAAGCCCTTAACACCGGGCTCCCACTGGCACCGACAAGCGTAGTCAATACCGACTGGGTAATTTTCCATACCAACATCAACAACCATTAACACCACCACTAACCATGAACGTATACATCGAAGCAAGCTTCACCATCAAAAGCACAGGTGAGCATAAAACTATTGAAGTCAAGATTAACGAAGGCCTCATCCCATTCGGCGTGGCCAAGTTCCTGACCCGCCGCTACGGTGAAATCTCTGGGCTGTGCTTCCACTTCACCCGAGAAGCAGAGGATTAACCCAGTAGAGCCTCATACTCCCGATAACCAATATTTAATTTCACAGGATGGCAAGATGCCACATATAAATAAACGCACCTGTGAGCCGCTATCGAGGTAGCTGAGCGGCAAATTAAGAAGCCCGGAATGGTACGCGCTATTCCGGGCTTCCCAATTTGTGGTCCACAAACGATATGTCCCGAAAAGCTTGTAATACGCTTGTTATAAAAGGGTTTTGTGCTTTGTCGAAATTTTGTCTGGACATATTTTGTCGGAATGGTAGAAAGAATCTACACGATTGACTATTGATAATCAAAGATTACCAGCACATTCGACTCCCTTTGATATAAGTCAAAGCGGGTCACGAAGTGCGGAGTGCTCAGGAGTGCCTGATGTTGTAGAAAAGGGGTAGAGTGGAGCTAAAATCTGCCTGATTCCGGTAGTGAAGCTCGCTGCGAAGTGCGCGTTAAGTGCCGTAAATTGAGCGATTTGCAAACAAAAATCGCGGGCGTTATCTCTTATCGAAATAACGCCCGCGAAGGGTGGGCGAAGGGGATCGAACCCTCGACAACCGGAACCACAATCCGGGGCTCTACCACTGAGCTACACCCACCATTGATGGCTTCAACGTAGCGTTGCGGAAGCAATTATACACAGATGCGCGGAGAATGCAAGACTAAAGTTAAAAAAAGTTGATTTTTTTGCTAAAAAAGTGAAAAAAACGCCTCGGGGATAACTATCGGAGTCATTTCCCGAGGCGGAGATGGGTGCGAGATGAATAATATGCCGGGGAGAGTATCAGAAATCTATGCGATAACCGAGGGTGCCGTTCACGGCGGTCATGTCGCGATAGAATTCAGCGGTAAAGTCCGTGAAGATACCGCCGTTATTAATGCCAAGGGGGATATTAAACCCAACGCCGATTTCCACGCCGAAAGCGCTGGGCTCGGCGCCGGTAATGGTAACGGAGCGGCCGGAACCGGGGACGGAAACCTGCGCCTTGCCGCGGCGGGCACCAGCCATGGCGCGGCCGAGGATGCGAGCTTCCATGATGGCGGGAGTATTAAGGAACTGCTCACCCACAATGCCCTGCATGCGGGCACCGAAGCCAAAGAGCACGTTGTTGCTCTCCTGCTTGCCGGAATTCAGAGCAGCGACGGAGCCACTCTCCGTATAAGCATCCACCGAGCTGTGAATGTACGAGATGTTCAGCACGGGCTGCCACCAAGCGCTTTTGAGGGTATCATCCGATATTTTGAAGGTGTAAGCCATTTCATACATGATACCAAAGCTGAGGCCATCCGTGCTGCCGCGGGTACCATAATCCGCGCCTGCAGTGTACAAGCGGCGTTTGAAGTTGATATCAGCCCAGCCGGCGGAACCTATGAGGGAGTGCTGCCAGCAATCGCGGTCCATACGCACGAAGAAACTGGCATAGTAGGCATCCAAATCACCGGAAGCATCTGAGCCATAGCCCTTGGAGCTAAGGCGGCCGGACATGCCGGTAAAGGCGGCGCCAATGGTGAGCTCATGTGCAGCAAGCATGGAGAAGCCGGCAGTACCGCCGATGCTGTTTAGCTTGTAACCCGGTAAGGAGGATTCAGAGCGCTGGTTGCGGTAATCAATTTCGGCATTAGCCCAGAGCGTGTAGGTGGGAGGAGGCTCCGGGCAGGCTTTAGGATCAGGCTCGTAGCACGCCATCCCGCCCTGCATGGAGGTGATGCGGTTCCTGATGGCACGCAGCTGGCGGTCCATCTGGCCACGCCATGCGGCATTCAAATTAGCGATACCGGCACCGGAGAAAGAGGCCGCGAGCTCATCCGCAGCGGCGGTATTTCCCGCTCTCAGGTATGTATGCAAGGCGCCATCTAATCGGGTAAGCTGACGATACTCCGGCGGATTTTGCTTAAGCGCCGGGGAGTTCTGAGCTTGGGGAAGAAGAGTAGCGCCGGCGATGGCATTCGGGGTAACAGCCGCAGCCTGAGAGCTACAGGCACAAGCGGCAAAAACTGCTGGCATAAGCCGCAGGGTGCGAGTGAATGTTGGTTTCATACAATGCAAGTAGACTGCAGATGATACCGCAAATGTGCAAAAACAGGGGGAAAGGCAGCATCCTGCCCCCTTCTCTTCTTTAGACCGAGCCCACATACGGCGAAGCCCCCTGCACCGGCAGCGGTACAGGGGGCCTCGGAATTAAATGCTTGCGCGCGGTGACAGCATCAGCCATCGATGACCGGCATATCATCATCCGTATCATCACCACCGTGGGCCAAGATGAACTGCAGGTCGTTCAGGTCCAGACTGGAGGCGAAGCCTTCATCACCGAGCACGTTCGTGACGAGCTGGTTCTTCTGGTGCTGCAGCACGCGAATCTTCTCTTCCACGGAGTCACGAGTGAGCAGACGGTAGGCGATAACCTTGTTCTTCTGGCCGATTCGGTGCGTACGGTCGATAGCCTGACTTTCCACAGCGGGGTTCCACCACGGATCATACAGAATGACGTAGGAGGCAGAGGTAAGGTTAAGACCGGCACCACCAGCCTTCAGGGAAAGGAGGAACACGCTGGGTTCCTTGGTGGTCTGGAACTTCTCGATTTCGGCCTTACGGTCCTTCGTGGCACCGGTGAGGTAATTGTAGGGACGGTTGTCAGCCTCCAAGCGGGCCTTAATGATATCCAGCATGGATACGAACTGGGAGAAGACGAGCACCTTATGGCCTTCATCACGCAGCTGGTCAAGCAGGTAGAAGAGCGCGTTCAGCTTGGCACTGCTTTCACCGGCATACTTCTTATCCACCAGACCGGGGTGACAGCATATCTGGCGCAGGCGCATGAGGCCCTGAAGAATGGCGAAGGAGTTCTTCTTGACGGATTCATCGGAATCCACACCGAGAAGGGCCTTCTGAATACGGCGGAGCTCTGCCTTATACAGCTGGCGCTGAATACCTTCCATCTTGGCATATACCTCTTCTTCTGTACGGGGCGGCAGGTCCTTAGCCACCTGCTGCTTGGTACGGCGGAGCAGGAAGGGCTTCAGGCGAGCCGCTAGGCGGTTCTGGCTCTGGGAGTCCTTGCGCTTATCAAATCGCTTCTTAAAGTAGGCACGGCTGCCCAGCACGCCCGGCATGGCGAAGGCCATGAGGGACCACATATCCAGAAGGCGGTTTTCGATGGGAGTACCGGAGAGCACGAGGCGATTATATGCCGTGAGCTCGCGGGCGGATTTAGCGGCCTTGGAATCCGGGTTCTTAATCTGCTGGCCTTCATCCAGAATGACGGTAAGCCACTTAATGGCGTTCACCTGCTCACCGCATACGCGGAGCTGAGCGTAGTTGATAACGACCATATCATAGTTCGCCAGAATCTCCTCCACATTGGCCTGCTCCTTGTTACGGATAACAAGCACGCGCACGCCGGGTGCAAACTTCTCCGTTTCACTGGCCCACACATCAAGCACGGACTTGGGGCAAACAATGAGCACCGGCGGGATGACAACCTTCTTTCTGCCCTGCTTGTTCCGGCGGAGGTAATCCTCTCTGAGCCAGAGCACGTAGGTGATGGACTGGATGGTTTTACCGAGACCCATATCGTCAGCAAGAATACCACCGAAGCCGTTCTCTGCGAGATAGGCAAGGAAGTGGAAACCTTCAATCTGGTACGGGCGGAGAGTGGCCTGAAGAGTGGTGGGCACATCCGGCTTCACATCAATCTTAATCTCGGCGGTACGCTCCTTAATCTTCTGCCAGGCCTTGGGATCAAACACCTCCGCGGCGCGCGGGTCAGCCAGCTGCAAGGCGTGCATGCGGTGGGTCTCGCCGGAGAGGTCGAAGGGATCTAAGCCGAGCTTGGTAACGGCATCACGCTGGGCATCATCCAGCTTGATTTCCAAGCGCATCCAGCGGCCGTCATCCATACGGACGTAACCACCACGGGCGGAAACAAGGGCGCGAATCTGCTCCTTGGTGAGGGTAACACCCTCCACATCAATCACCACGCGAAGGTCGAACCAGTCAATCTCCTGATTGACCACCTCGAAGCGGATGGCAGCAGCCACGGGGTCGGCAAGGAGGGACTTAAGGTTCTCATCCATCTCCACCTTAATGCTATCGGGGATGGTCTTGGCCCACTCGGCAAACTTCTCCGGGAATTGCTTGGTGATACGGCTCTTAAATGCGCCCAAGGGTGCATCATAAGTGAAGTTCATCTCCTCCAGCAAGCCGGGGATGGGGTAGAGGTAATCACGGATGAAGCGCAGCAGGGTGCGGTCCTTCACCGGGGCCTGCTCCACAAGCTCCCAGTCATCCTTGCCCAGGCGCTCGCGGCGGCGGCCGGGTTCATCCTGGGCGCTCACCTCAAGCAGCACGTGCTCGGTATCGGCAC
>CALABM010000206.1 GCA_937885815.1 uncultured Verrucomicrobiales bacterium
CGGCAAAGTAGTTGCCGCTCTGGAAATAGCCGCACAGACCATCGCTGGTCACCGTTTCGGGGATAGGCGTGTACAGGTAAGACTCCTCCTCATAAGCCAGAGCCTCGTTAGCACCACAAAGCGTACTCGGCAGAGCGTTCATACCAAGAGCAGCACGAAGTTCGCGCGTCTCATCGCTGTACGCCCAGGGAATGCGGCAATCCACCTTAACACGGCGGGAGTGAGCTACCACCGCCGCGATAGTGAACAGAATGTCGCCAAGCTGCATGCCCGGGATAAAATACGGGGAGATGTGAAGTGCGTTGTGCATATTCGTTCCTTTATCTGAGTTCTTAAAATTCAGGGAGAGATTTTCCTTTTTGCCCTCCAAAGTACTTTCTTGCTCTGCCCCGTCAGAATCCGTCACCTTTTTTGAGCGAGAGGTGAAAATATTGACGATGGGCAGGTTTCTCAGCCCGGCTAGAATGCCGCTGCGCTTACGTTCCGGCTTAAAGCCGCTGTCTGTGATGGTCGCTGTCTTCATAGCTTTATCTTTCTTGGTTGTTGTGGGCATGTGATACCCCCTGTCTATATCAGCAGGTCGATTTTGCGAATCTTGGAAACTTTTTGCACTTTTCTCGATTTTTTGTGCGGGGATCGCATCTTCTTCACATTCTTTCTCGAAAAAGCCCGGACGAATAGGCTGCTCTTTCTGAAGATTTTTGTGAAAAGAATTCTCTGCACACACAATTACTCGTGAAGTTCCTGAAAAATCCGCGTGGATTTTTTCACTTTTCTGCTTTTTAGAGGTCTTGTGCATGGCGTGTACGTCCTTACTACTCGTCACGGCTGCCAAAAACGTGTTGTTGTTCTCGGAAGAATTTTTCCATTCTTCGCCGTGCTTCTGTTCACCTACATCCCCGGAGCGGTCTTTTGTCCGGGAAAAAGTGCCGATTTTCTGATTTTTCTGCTTCATAGCTTGTCTCCTGTTGTTCTCCTAATCACCTGAGGGGTGCAACTGTCCTGAAAAACTTTTCTTTTTTTGTCGTGATTTCTTTGCAGTATACAGAATTACTAAAGATGACCCCATTCAATGCTATTGTTAATCAGTAAGTAACAGCAATTTCAATTCGTATAGAGCGAAAATATCACGCATGCAATCACCCGCATAAATAGGCTTTATCCGCATGAATATCAGTATGTTTGCCTTTCTTGTTTTGACATCTGCATTGGTAAAGAACGAACTACACCGTCTCGAAAAGAATTGCCTCAATTTCAGCCGGAGGGAGGTTGAGCATATTGAGCAACTGCGTCACATGCGGCTGGCTTACCCCGATAAGTCTGGCCATGTTCGTTGCGCTCCCATACTTTCCTGTCACCAGCAGCCGCTCCAGTATGATGGCGTTTGCCATACGAATTGCCCGCTTAGTGGGGAACTTGTCGCATTGGCACACCGCATCCACGAGGTCATCCTCTGCCGTGCGCAGTCGCAGGACAGG